>CALDNF010000248.1 GCA_937917475.1 uncultured Faecalibacterium sp. | reverse complement strand
CGCCGGGATGATCATCAGGCCCGCCATAACAGCAATGATGGTATCAAAAATTTCCACGTTTTTGGTGGAGTCCTCAATGGAAACATCTCGCTTCATATAGGAGCCAAAGGTCACCAAAATGCCCATGGCGATGGAAAGAGAGTAGAACATCTGCCCCATAGCCGAGACCACCGTCATCCAGGAAAAATGAGAGAGGTCGGGCACCAGAAGATATTTCACCCCTTCCAGTGCACCGGGCCGTGTGACCGAGTAAGCTGCGATGACCACCGAGAGCACCACCAACACCGGCATCATAAGCTTGGATACCCGTTCCACGCCGTTCCGGACACCCGCATAGATGACCCCCAGCGTAAACAGGGTAAAGACAGCAAAGCACACCTCCGCAGAGATACCGTTTGCGATAAAGCTGGAGAAATAGCCATCTGCGGCCAGCTCTGCCCCATGGCCGGAGAGATAGCCTGCCAGATACCGGATGACCCAGCCGCCGATGACCGAGTAATAAGGCACGATCAGGATGGGAATCACGGCGTTGATCCAACCGCCAAAGCGCAGGGCTTTTCCCTTGCCAAAGGCCCCGAAAGCACCCACCGGGCTTTTGCGGGTCATCCGGCCCAGGGCCGTTTCGGCCATGATCATGGTATAGCCAAACGTGACGGCCAGCACGATATACACCAGCAGGAAAATGCCGCCGCCATACTTGGCCGCCAGATAAGGAAACCGCCAGATGTTACCCAGACCCACCGAAGCCCCTGCCGCCGACAGCACAAAGCCCAGCTTGCCGGAGAACGAGCTCCGACTCTTGTTCTGTTTGTCCATTCTATCCACTCCTAAACACTTTTTTAACAACCTGTATTTCAGTGTAGCACACATGTCCGGAATCTGCAATCATTTTTCCCGTTCCAAGTGCACAAAAACGCCCCGATTTTTCAATCGGAGCGTTTACTTTTTTTGATGATCCCAGCTGTTATGCCATTTTCAGGACACCGGCCTGAGTCAGACGCTTGCGCAGCAGGGCACCTACCACACAGGACACCACGATCTTTGCCAGATCCAGTGCAATAAAGGGATAGACACAGACTGCCAGCGCATAGCTCAGTTCACACTGCATCTGAAACACGAACCATGCCGTGCCCAGCACATAGCAGGCGGCATCGCCCAGCACAAGGCCCACAGCAGAGACTACCGGATTGCCCTTGCTCTTCTCAATGAACAGGCCGCCAATGAAGGACAGCAGCAGATAGCCCACCAGATAGCCGCCGGTGGGGCCCGCCAGCTTTGCCAGACCGGCACCATAGCCAGAGAACACCGGGATGCCCACCAGACCGATTGCCAGATAAATGGCAACGCTCAGGGTGCCGAATTTAGCCCCCAGCAGCCAGACTGTCAGGCAGATGACAAAGTTTGCCAGCGAAATGGGGATCGCTCCGATGGGCACGGTCAGAGGGCCCGTCACACAGAGCACGGCAGCCATCAGCGCAGTGACCGCCATCTGGTAAGTCGTAATTTTTTTCTCTTCCATAACACACCTCAATCATTTTTCGACTATCTTGTTCCGAGGGTTAGTATACCCGGTGTTTTTTGGATCGTCAACACAGATCTCGCAAAAAGGTTTACAATCAAATTCTTGCAAAGCAGGCCCAAACCCTATATAATAAAGAAACAACCTGCAAAGGAGGCTTTTTTATGGGCGGAGGTCATCTTTCCCGGCCGGATTTCGGGATGCCGCAGCCGGACCCATCCCATCCCCTGACTGAATTTTATCTGCTTTTGCAGCATACCCTTGACCGGGAGGGCGTGTTTGCTCTGCCCGCTCTTTATGCAGGCTTTCAGGCCCCGGCCCGGCGCATCTATGCCGACGAGGCATCCGACTATCTGACGCTGCGGGAGAGCAACGCCGAGGGCTGTTCCCTCCTGCTTTCCCCGGGACGGCTGCAGCTGCTTTACAGCAGCCTGCACGTCCTGCCCGACGGCACACCCGCCGCCCTCCTCCTCACCGAGGAATGTTCCCGGGCGGTCTGTGCCGTGCAGCTGCTCCCGCCCTTCCGCTGGGAAGAACCCCTTCCCCCGGTGCCCGACACCGCCATGGCTCTGAGCCTGACGCTGACGCTGCGGGATGTGGAGGAGATCGATGTTTCCCCCTACACGCTGGGGCGGCGGCTGGCTCTGTCTGCCGATGGAAAACACTGGCTGCGTCACCCAAAGGCTGAGACCTATCTTGCCCAGCGGGTCGCCCTGTTCCAGCGGGTCTACCGGAGATGAGAGCTGGGAATTTTTATCAATTTTCCCGGACAAAATGCAATATCTGGGAGGTTTCATCCGTATACAGGGTGAAAGTTCCCATTGTTCACCGATACTCTGCCCTGAGCGGGGTTGTCAAAGGAGCGTTAACTTATGGGACCCTTACCAAGAGATACAGTTTTTGCGCTGGCTGTGCAGAAATACAGCGACTCCGTTTACCGGGCCGCCGTTCACAACTGCAACTGCACCGCCGACGCAGAGGATGTGGTGCAGGATGTTTTTGAAAAGCTTCTGTCCTATAGCGGCAGCTTTGAGAGTGAGGAGCACCTCAAAGCCTGGCTGCTGCGGGTAACGATCAATCGCTGCCGGGACCTGACCCGGGCAGCCCGCCAGAAGGACACCGAGCTGGATGAAAACATCCCCGCCCCGGATGCTTTTCCGGACGGCAGTGTGTTGGATGCGGTGCGTGCCCTGCCGGAGAATTACCGCAATGCTGTCTACCTTCATTATTATGAGGGCTACACAGCGGCGGAGGTCGGGCGGATGCTGGGTGCGCCCACAAACACCGTGCTGAGCTGGCTGCGCCGGGCACGGACCCAGTTACATACGATGCTGAAGGAGGAGATCGAAGATGAGGTGGTATGAGTATAAAATGGAGGTAGATGACCTTCACGCCCCGGACGATCTGAAAGCAAAGCTGCTTGCTATGCAGGCCGCTCAGAAGCCCACTGCACCTTCCGAACCCGTCTCCGGGCCGCAGCTTTCTGCCGCCCCTGCAAAGCCTGTACGCAAGAAGCCGGTGCGGTTTCCGGCAAAGCGGATGTTCGGTCTTGCTGCCTGCTTCGCCCTCTGTGTTGTCGTAGGCGGCAGTGCATTTACAGTGCTGCATCTGGGATCGGGCGGCAGTGCCGCCAGCCTCAGTGCCCAAAGCAACACTTCCCGGGCTGCTGTGGCGGCGGGCGGTGCAGATTCTGCCCTGTATGCCATGGCCAGCAGCCCCGAGACTGCGGTCTACAGCATGGAGGATACCAACGGTTCCCCCCTGCTCACCGGCAGCGAGGCCGCAAGCCAGAGCGATTCCGCCAAGATCATCTACACCGCCAACCTTTCCATTGAAAGCAAAGACTATGATGCCTCCCGGGATGCCCTGAACGCCGCCCTTTCCGACGCCGACGGTTACATGGAGTCCAGCAATGAGTCCACTTACACCGGGTCCAGCCGAAGCCTTTCGCTGACGCTGCGGGTGCCGCAGGACAACTACGAAAGCTTCCTCTCCGCCGCAGCCGAAGCGGGCAACGTGGTGAACAAGAGTGAGCAGGCCGATGACGTCACCAGCCAGTATCTGGACGTAGAGGCCCGGGTGAACAATCTCGTCGCCCAGCGCACCCGTCTGCAGGAATTGCAGGCCGGCGCAGAGAATCTCTCGGACCTGCTGGAAATCGAGTCTTCCCTCAGCGACGTGCAGTATCAGCTGGAAAGCTACCAGAGCCAGCTGGACTGGTACAATCAGCAGATCGAGTGCTGCACCGTCTACGTCACCCTGTCCGAGGTCAAAGAGTACACCCCCGCTGAGGAGAACTTTGGCGAGCAGCTGGCTTCCTCTTTCCGGAACGGCTGGTCCGGCTTTATATCCGGGATGCAGCAGCTTGTCGTCTGCATCATCGGGGTCTGGCCTCTGCTGCTTCTGCTGGCTGTTCTGGCCGTGGGCATCCTGCTGTGGCGTCGCCGCCGGGCACACCGCAAATAATTTTTCAAAAAAAGCCTTGACATTCACCCCGTGGTGTGGTATTATACTTGAGCAGTCAGCGAGAGGCTGACGCAGACAAGTAAATATCGCGGGGTGGAGCAGTCTGGTAGCTCGTCGGGCTCATAACCCGAAGGTCGTTGGTTCAAATCCGGCCCCCGCAACCACCAAGCATCTTGAAGTTTTCAAGATGCTTTTTTGTTTTATCTTTTCTCAAAAAGAATTCGCCCCGGCAGAACCGTGCCAAAAGGCTCCGGAACTGTCGGGGCGGTTTTTGTTTTCAGGGTTTCGATCAAACCTTCTCTGCCGATTGCAGCGGCTTATTGGGGGTGCGGGCATTGGTGCGGCCCTCGGGCTTGATCTCACCGGCGGCGGTGAGGGAGAGCTTGGTCAGGGTCGGGCCCACCAGCTCATAGACCAGCACCGAGAAGAGTACCACGTTGCGGACCATATGGCCGTCGGAGAGCTCTGCGGCCTCGGCGGCCATGCCCAGCGCAACGCCGGCCTGGGGCAGCAGGGTGATGCCCAGATATTTCTGGATGCTGGGGCTGCACCTGGTGGCCCGGCAGCTCAGGTAGGAGCCGGAGATCTTGCCCAGAGAGCGGGCCGCAATGTACACGATGCCGATAAGCAGCACCATCGGACTTGCAAGGATCTTCAGATCCAGCTCTGCGCCGGACAGCACGAAGAACAGGATGTTGATAGGCGACACCCACCGGTCCAGACGGTCCATCAGCTCGTCTGAGGTGGGGCAGATGTTGCAGAACACGGTGCCGGTCATCATGCAGACCAGCAGCAGCGAGAAGCTGCAATGGATGGGCCCGATCTCAAATGTGGACATGGACAGCCCCACCGTCAGCAGGACGAAGGCCACCGACAGGCTCATGCGCTTGGAGCGGGAGTGGAAATAGACTTCCAGCTGGTTCAGGCAGAAGCCTGCAATGGCACCCAGACCCAGCGAGAACACGATCTCCACCAGCGGCTCCACCAGCACGCTCAGCAGGTCCACACGGCCCTGCTCCAGCGCATTGGCAATGCCGAAGGATGCCGAGAAAAGCACCAGCCCCACAGCGTCGTCGATGGCGACTACCATCAGCAGCAGATGGGTCAGAGGGCCGTCGGCCTTGTACTGCTTGACCACCATCAGGGTCGCCGCCGGGGCAGTCGCAGCTGCAATGGCCCCCAGAGTGATGGCCGAGGCCATGGAAATGACATCCGGCCGGATGAAATGCAGAGCCACCAGTGCAATATCCACCAGCAGAGTGGTGACCACCGCCTGCAGGATGCCCACGGTGATGGCCTGCCTGCCCATGCTTTCCAGCGAGCTGAGCCGGAACTCATTGCCGATGACAAAGGCAATGAAGCCCAGTGCCACCTGCGTGAGGATGGAATAGCCATCCACCTGTTCCAGACTGCCAAAGCCGATGCCAAAACCGCTCAGGCCCAGCCGCCCCAGAAAAAAGGGGCCCAGCAGCAACCCGGCCACCAGATAAGCCGTGACCGCCGGAAGCCGGATGGCTTTTGCCAGCCGGGACATCAGCAGCCCGGCGATCAGTGCGGATGAAAGACAGATCAAAAGTTGTTCCATGCGTCGTTGTTTGGAGGCCGCTTCTTCTCTACCGTTCCGGCCCCCGATCCTCCTTATTAAAATCGCAGCAGCGCAGGGTGCCAACTCCCTGCACTTTCCTATAAAAATAGATGCCCAAAAATTATACCCTCTGTGCAGAAAAAAATCAACAGATTTGAACCGGCGGGCAGATGAATTTTTCTGAAAGCAACAGAACGCCCCCCACGGCTTGCGGAACCGTGAGGGGCGTTCTGCTCTTTGGGGTATGTTAAAAGAAAGAGAGGATGGCGTTATTTGGTGCTGTTCATCTTTTTGACAGCCTTCAGGCCCTTATAGACCTCACGGATGCTTACGGGCAGGTAGCCGCAGAAAGCGGTGTCTGCATCGTTGATGGGGTCGATGAGCTCGTTCTCGACGGCCCAGCGGGCTGCGATCTGAGACTCAGAGCCTTCGTCAAGGTCACTGTAGGGAGTGGTATTCTCCGCTGCGGGCTGATCTGCCATCTGCCACAGCAGCAGAGCCAGCATCTCACGAGTGGTGGGGATGGGCACGCCTGCGGGCAGCATCAGCGTAGATGCCATCTCAAGGGCCATGTTGTAGCCCTGCCATGCAAGGGCTGCGCCGCCCACGCCGATGACTGCACCGGCAACGATCACACCAGCTGCGTCAAAGCCGTCGCCGGTGGGTTCTTCGGATGCAGGCACGGTGTACTTCCACTCGGGATCACCGGTAATGCCTTCCTTTGCTTCGGTCTTGTCGCTGCCCTTGACATCCACCTTTACGGTGTAGTCGCCGGGCTTGGTGGGC
>CALDNF010000247.1 GCA_937917475.1 uncultured Faecalibacterium sp. | reverse complement strand
TCCACATTCCGGTGACGATTTTTGAGAGCAACATCTTCTCCGTGGCCAACAACACCGACAAGAACCCCTGCTACCTCTGTGCCCGGATGCGGCGCGGCCACCTGTACAGCAAGGCCAAGGAGCTGGGCTGCAACAAGATCGCTCTGGGGCACCACTTCAACGATGTCATTGAGACCACCGTCATGAGCATGTTCTACGGCTCTCAGCTGCAGGCCATGCCTCCCATGCTCCACAGCACCAGCTTCCCCGGCATGACCCTCATCCGCCCCATGTACTGCATCAAGGAGGAGGATATCCTTGCCTGGAAGCGGTACAATGATCTGGAATTCATCCAGTGTGCCTGCCGCTTTACCGAGAACTGCACCATGTGCGACAACGGCGGCGGTGGCTCCAAGCGGCAGGAGACGAAGATCCTGCTCCGCCGCCTCAAGCGGGACAATCCCAACATTGAAAACAGCATCTTCCGCAGCATCCACGCCGTTGCACTGGACACTATGCCCGGCTATAAATCCGAGGGTGTAGAGCACAGCTTCCTCGAGCGGTTCCATGCGCAGGAAGAAAGCTCGAAAGCAGAATAAACGCATCGATCCATCGATAAGAAAAAAGCGTCAGCTCGTTTTGAGCTGACGCTTTTTCATGCCGCCGACGGGGGTCGAACCCGTACTCTGTCTCCAGAAAGGGATTTTAAGTCCCTCGTGTCTGCCAATTTCACCACAGCGGCAAAGAGAAGCTGCCGCACACGCTACCGTGAACGACAGCTTATATAATACAATAGATGCTTTACTTTGTCAAGAACCCATCAGACCTTGCCGCCGTGAAGCTCGGCGTACATCCGGGAGCGGCACTCGGCCACAGCCGGGGTCATGTTGACATAGTGTTTATGGGGATATTCGGGACGCAGCTCGCTCTCCCATGTTTCCTCGGTGAGCTGCTTTGCGATATATGCCTTTTTCTCTGCGATGGTGGGCAGCTCAATGGCAAGCTCACCGTGGAGGATGTGAGGCACCAGCAACTTCTTGACCCGGGTGGGGGTGATGGTGATGGTGCGCTCAATGGCATCCGGGTCCAGATTGACCATGGCCACCGGCTTGCCGGCTTCGATCACTTCATCATCCATAGCGATCAGGTCACACTGTGCCTGACCATTTTCATCGTAGAGACGCCAAGGGATCTTCTTGCCCGGGATGATGGCCTTGCTGGCAGAATCGGAGCACTTCATCTTGGGCTGATAGGTGCCGTCGGGACGTTTGACTGCCACCAGCTTGTACACGCCGCCGAACACAGGGTCGGAAGCAGAGGTAATCAGGTTCTCACCTACGCCGTAAGAATCAAAATGAGCGTGCTCATAGAGTTCCATATTGGCAATCTTCTTTTCATCCAGACTGTTGGATGCCACCAGCTTGATATAGGGCTTGCCAGCGGCGTCCAGAGCTTTGCGCAGCCGCTTGGAGCCCCGGGCCAGATCGCCGGAGTCGATACGGGCCGACTTAACACGGCGGTTGGGGTCGTTGGGATATTTCTCGATCAGATAATCGTCCAGCTTGATCAGGTTGGGCAGACCGCTCTCCATGATGTTATAAGTATCCAGCAGCAGGCTGACCGACTCCGGATAGGTGTCGGCAAAGGCCTTGAATGCATCAAATTCCGTGGGGAAGAACTCAATGAAGCTGTGGGCCACAGTGCCAACGGCCTTGACATCGGAGCCATACTTCATCTCTGCCAGACAGTTGGCCGTGCCGGAGCAGCCGCCCAGAACGGCAGCATATGCACCGTCGTTGCCTGCGCTCTCCCCCTGTGCACGGCGGGTGCCGAACTCCATGACATTGCGGGGGGTATGGGTGTTCAAGCCCACCACACGGGTTGCCTTGGTGGCGATCAGGCTGTGGAAGTTCATGGTCTGGAGCAGGTAGGTCTCGATCAGGATCGCACCCACCAGATCGCACTCGATCCGGACCATCTGCACCTGCGGATAGCAGACCGTGCCCTCGGGCAGTGCGTACATATCACCCTTCCAGCGGTAAGTGCGCAGATACTCACAGAACTCCTCGCTCATGCCCTTGGTGCGCAGCCAGCAAATATCCTGCTCGTTGAAATGGTAGTTCAGCAAAAAGCGGGTCAGTTTGCGCTGGCCTGCGCTGATGGAATAGCCCTGATCGTCCGGGTTCTTGCGGAAGAACATATCAAACACCAGCGTAGTATCCTTGAACCCATGCAGGAACAGACAGTTGGCCATCGTGAATTCGTAAAAATCCACCACCATGGCGGGGTTATCATAATCTTCATCCGGAATATACGGAATTACTTTCATCTCACTCATAGAGGTTCCCTCTCTTTGCTCCACCCGCAGCGGCCCCGTCCGAGCCACATCTGCCGCAGAACGCTCTCCTTTTCCCCTGTCATGACAGGGCGTTGCTATCACTATATCACGGTTTTGCCCACGGTGCAAGTGGTCAGGTAAAGTTCTTGCGTGGATGCGGTAAAATTCTTTTTCCGTTTTATCCAAAAACCGCCCCCGGCGGCAGGCCGGAGGCGGTCAGGGATTCAAAAACAGACTCAGCCGTTCATAATGCTGGGGGTAGCGTTCTTCAGCACAACGTCATGGCTGCCGCCCTCCACAATGGAGGTGGAAGAGACCACAGTCAGCTTGGCTTTCTGCTGCAGTTCAGGGATGGTGAGTGCACCGCAGTTGCACATGGTGCTCTTGACCTTGTACAGAGTGGTCTGCACACCGTCGGCCAGAGGGCCGGCGTAAGGAACATAGCTGTCCACGCCCTCTTCAAAGCTCAGCTTGGAAGAGCCGCCCAAATCATACCGCTGCCAGTTGCGGGCACGGTTGGAGCCTTCGCCCCAGTACTCCTTCATGTACTGGCCATTGATCCGGACCTTGTTCGTGGGGCTCTCGTCAAAACGGGCAAAATAACGGCCCAGCATCACAAAGTCTGCGCCCATAGCCAGAGCCAGTGTGATGTGGTAATCGTGCACGATGCCGCCGTCGGAGCAGATGGGCACATAGATGCCGGTCTCCTTGAAGTACTCATCCCGGGCCTTGGCCACCTCGATGACCGCAGTTGCCTGACCACGGCCGATGCCCTTGGTCTCACGGGTGATGCAGATGGAGCCGCCGCCGATGCCGATCTTCACAAAGTCGGCACCAGCCTTTGCCAGGAAGCGGAAGCCCTCAGCATCCACCACGTTGCCTGCGCCCACCTTGACGGTGTTGCCGTACTTCTCACGGATCCAGCCGATGGTGCGGCTCTGCCACTCAGAATAACCCTCAGAAGAATCAATGCAGAGCACATCCACACCGGCGTCCACCAGAGCAGGCACACGCTCGGCATAGTCACGGGTGTTGATGCCTGCACCCACAACATAGCTCTTGTTGGCATCCAGCAGCTCATTGGCGTTCTTCTTGTGGGAATCGTAATCCTTGCGGAACACGATATACTTCAGGTTGCCCTCGGCATCCACCAGAGGCAGGGTGTTGATCTTGTTGTCCCAGATGATGTTGTTGCAGTCGTGCAGAGAGGTGTTCTCCGGTGCGGTGACCAGCTTCTCAATGGGGGTCATGAAGGTAGTGACCGGTGCATCGTCGGGGGTGTGATTGACCCGGTAATCACGGGAAGCCACAATGCCCATCAGCTTGCCGTTGGGGGTGCCGTCGGCGGTGATGGCAATGGTGGAATGGCCGGTGCGGGCCTTCAGCTCCAGCACATCGTGGAGGGTGGCATCCGGAGCCAGATTGGAGTCGGAGACGACATAACCGGCCTTGTAGCTCTTGACCCGACGGACCATGGCAGCTTCGTTCTCGATGCTCTGGGAACCGTAAATGAAGGAAACACCGCCCTGACGTGCCAGCGCAATGGCCAGCTTATCGCCGGAGACGGACTGCATAATGGCACTGATCATAGGAATGTTCATTTCCAGCGGGCACTCCTCCACACCCTTGCGGTACTTGACCAGCGGGGTCTTGAGGCTGACAGCGGCAGGAACATTCGCTGCAGAAGAATAACCGGGAACGAGCAGGTACTCACCAAAGGTACGGGAAGGTTCTTCATAAAAATAAGCCATAGTCGAAACTCCTTTTCTCTGATTGCAGCCCATCGCAGCAGCAACAAAATTCTTCACTTCAAATGTGTGTAACTTGCTTAAAATGATTGTATATACTATACCACAAAAGCCCGCCGAATACAAAACAAACTTTAGAAAACCGTATTGCAGAAAACCAGTCACTTTGTATAGGAAAATCGGGCAAAGTAAGACTCTTTCCCCGATTTTGTGCGGTTTTTGCTTTCTTTTTGCAGCCCGCAGATGCAAAAAAGCCCATCCGTTTTCCGGATGGACTCTTTTGCACACGAAGCGAGATACCGCCTGTGCGGCGCAGGAACGTCAACTGTGAAGGAGAACAGTCGGAGGAGGAAATTCTGCGCCCGGTATCTCAAGAACAAGAAGAAAAAGATTTCATGATCCAGAAGAGCGATTCGCTTTTCTGTAACCATATTGTAACTCTTTTGAGACCATTTTGCAAGAGGATTTTGTAACTTTTTGTAACTTTTTTGATTTTTTCTTAAAGCAGCCTTTGGTTTTTCCGTCTCAGACCGCAGCAGAATCCGGGGTACCAAAGCGGAGATAGCACTCAAAAGCCAGATGCTCTCCCCTGCGGCCCTGCACATACCAGCCCTCTGCGCTGGGGCCGTATTTGACTTCCACCTGTGCCCCCATGGGGATCTCACGATGGTACTTCACCGCAGCGAACGTCAGCGGCCCTGCTTCAATGGCTTCCAGCGGCAGAGCATCACAGGCAATATCCAGATAGAACGAGTTGTTGACATGATGGTTCAAATCGCACAGCGAATAGCTCGCCGTCCGGCTGCCTGCATCGGTCAGCTCCTGCGTCTTGTGGACCAGCTGAGGCAGTTCTCCATCCAGATCCACATTCCAGAAATCCGGGGTATACCAGCTGGGCTGGCGGACGATCTTTTCCTCATCGGTGTTCACCACGATCCAGCGGGCATCCACCAAGGCCAGCTCCTCCCCTGTCTCATCCAAAAGGCGGGTCAGCCGCTTCATAGAGCCTTTCTTGCACTGCTCACAGGCGGTGACAAGAGTGAGCTGTTCGGCCCGTGTGGGCATCCGGTTGATCTTCACCGCCTGTTTGCCTACCAGAAAAGCCGTGTGATGCGCCTTGAAAAAGGCATCGTCCATCCCATAGGCACGGGCATGGTCTGCCGCCGCCTGTTCCACATAGCGGAACAGCGCACTGGGCTTGAGCTGACGGCGGAAATCCGCATCAGCGTTCATGACAATGGCGGGTTCAGTAAAAGTATGCAGCTCCATAAGGGGGTCCTTTCTGAAAAAATGGGCCGTACCCAAAGCACGACCCATTTGGAATCAATACATATTACGGGTTTTCCGGCGCAGCTTTCGCCAGATATTAAAGCAGGCCAGAGCCAGCATCGCCAGCAGCAGCAGGAGGAACAGATATCCGCTGCCGCCCTCATCGTAGCTCTTCATCTCACTCCACTTCACGTCCAGTTCGTTGTTCACATCGTCGCTCAGTGCAGTAAAGACGGCCTCTTTCTCTTCCACCTCTTCCGAGGGGAAAGCGATCTCGCTGTTCTTCAGCTCATCGTCCAGCACTTCCCGCACGACTTCCATGGGGGTAGTGTAGCCGATGTACTCGGCATTGGCCTTGCCGATGTCCACTTCACACATGAAGTTGATGAACATTTCGGCTGCTTCCTCATGTTCGCTAGTGGCCGGGATACACATACTGTCCACCGACAGCACACTGCCCTCCTCCGGGAAGACCCATGCCAGATCGGGGTTGTCGTCGATCATGGTAATGGCATCGCCGGAGTAATACACGCCGATTGCCGCCTCGCCGCCGATCATCTTATCAAAGATCTCGTCCATGACGTAAGCCTGCACCAGCGGTTTCTGAGCCTTGAGCTCTTCCACCACCTCGTCCACCTCTTCCGGAGACTCGGGGTTGATGCTCTTGCCCGCCTTGAACGCCGCAATGGCGTATGCGTCACGGCTGTTATTGAACATCAGGATATTGCCCGCATACTGCTCATCCCACAGGTCGGCCCAGCTTGTAGGAGCTTTGTCTACCATGGTGGTATTGTAAATGATGCCGGTGGTGCAGAGCATATAGGGCACTGTGTACTTGTTCTCGGGATCATAATCGGCAAACCGGTAGTTTTCGTCAATGTTCTGGAAATTGGGGATGTTGTCGTAGTTCAGCGGCATGAGCATCCCTTCCGAGATCATCTTTGCCACCATATAGTCCGAGGGGACCACCACGTCGTAGTCGGCTGCACCGGACTTCAGCTTGGCGTACATGGATTCGTTGGAATCAAAGGTGGTGTAGTTGACCTTGATGCCGGTGAGCTTTTCAAAGGCTGATACCACATCCACACTGTCGTCAGAGCCGTTGGAAATATACTCGCCCCAGTTGTAGACATTCAGGGTAATGTTCTGCCCCTTGAAGCGGGTCCAGTCGTAATCGGCAGAGACCGAAACATCCTCGTTGACCTCGATGGTACCGGCTGCAAAGGCAGACAGCGGCATGGTCAGGACCAAAACAGCGGTCAGCAACAGGATCACAAAACGTTTCATGCGGCATCTCCCCCTCTCAGTGCCCGCTGATCCCGGCGGTATTCCCGGCTCTCCATTGCATTGGAGATGAGGATGATGGCAAGGATCACCACAAACATAATGGTAGACAGCGCATAGATCTCCGGGCTGACCTTTTTACGGGTCATGGAGTAGATGGCAATGGGCAGGGTCTCCACAGTGCCGCAGTTGAAGTAGGAGATCATGAAATCATCGATGGAATAGGTCAGGCAGATCAGGAATGCCGACAAAATAGCCGGACTGATCTCGGGCAGGATGACCTTGAAAAAGGCCTGTTTGGGGTCACAGCCCAGATCCAGCGCAGCCTCATACAGCTTGATATCCAGCTGCTTGAGTTTGGGAGTCACGTTGAAAATAACGTAAGGCACATTGAAGGCAATGTGCGCAATGAGCAGGGTCGGCAGGCCCATGATGCTGTCGGGCAGGAAATCCACCTTATCGGCAAATCGCTGGTAGGCCACGAAAAGCAGCATCAGGGAGATGCCGGTAATGATCTCGGGGTTGACCACCGGAATATAGGTGATATTGGTGACCACAAGACGGCTTTTCTTGCCCATGGATGCAATGCCGAGGGATGCTGCCGTTCCCAGCACCGTGGCGACAACGGCCGACAGCAGAGCCACCTCAATGGAGACCCAGAGGGCATGGAGGATGGCCGAGTTGTGGAACAGGCTGGAATACCACTTGAGGGTGAAGCCGGTAAAGAGTGAGTAACCCTTGCTCTGGTTGAAGCTGAAGATGATCATATAGGCGATGGGCAGGTACATGAAGCAGAAGAAGAGGATCACATAAGCCCGCTGCATCAGCCGAAGATGTTTTGTTTTCATCAGGACACACCCTCCATCTCATCCTCGTCAAAGCTCGAGGTAAAGCTCATGCAGAGCAGAACGATGATCATCAGCACCAGACTCATGGCCGAACCCACATTGAGGTTGTAGCTGTTGCCAAGGAACTGCATTTCGATCAAATCGCCGATCAGCAGATTCGAACCGCCGCCCAGCATCCGGCTGATGACAAAGGTAGACACCGCCGGGACGAATACCATGGTGATGCCGGTGCTGATACCGGGCACACTCATGGGGATCAGCACTCGCAGCAGGGTCCGGGTGGTGTTTGCACCCAGGTCCTGTGCCGCTTCGATCAGGCTCTGATCGATCTTGGTCATGCTGGTGTAAAGGGGCAGGATCATATACGGCACATAGTTGTACACCATGCCCAGCACCACCGCGCCGGAAGTGTTCAGCATGGAATAAGGTCCAAGGCCGAAGAAGCCCAACACGGCATTGACCGGGCCGTTGATGCTCAGCAGGCCCATCCACGCATAGGTGCGGAGCAGAAAGTTCATCCACATAGGCAGCATGACCAGCATCAGCATGATATGCTGTTTGTTGACCCTCAGCCGGGACAGGAAATAACCGATGGGAAACGCCAGCACAAGGCAGACCACCGTAGCGATCAGTGCCAGCAGCAGGCTGCGGGCAAACACCGAGCCGTAGCCGCTGATGGACACCAGATTGTCCAGCGTAAAATTGCCATTGCTGTCGGTCAGGGCGTAGTAAACCACGATCAGCAGCGGCACAACAGTAAACAGGACCATCCAGATAAAATACGGATAGGCCAGTTTTTTATCATAGATCTTCATTTCGGCTTCACCCCTCCGAACGTGCCATAATGTGGATCTCGTTGGGGCCGATCTTCATGCCGATGGTCTCGCCGGGAGTGCAGGCCCGGGTGGAGTGGATCAGCCACTCCCGGCCCTCGCACGCAACGTGCATCTCAAAATGGACACCCTTGAAGATGACGTCATTGACCACGCCCACCAGCTGGCCTTCCATGGGGGCGACCACCTCGATATCCTCGGGGCGGACCACCACCTGTACGCTCTGTTCCCGGGCAAAGCCACGGTCTACGCAGGGGAACTCCACGCCCGAGAAAGAGACCAGGAAGTCCCGGTGCATCACGCCGTCCACGATGTTGGAATCACCGATAAAGTCTGCCACAAAAGCATTCTTGGGCTCATTGTAGATGTCTTCCGGCGTACCGATCTGCTGCACCTTGCCGCCGTTCATGACCACAACGGTATCCGACATGGTAAGGGCCTCTTCCTGATCGTGGGTAACATAAATAAAGGTAATGTTCATCTCACGCTGCAGGCGTTTCAGCTCCAGCTGCATCTCCTTGCGCAGCTTGAGGTCCAATGCACCCAGCGGCTCATCCAGAAGCAGGATCTCCGGCTCGTTGACCAGACTGCGGGCAATGGCCACACGCTGCTGCTGTCCGCCGGACATCTGGCCGATACTGCGGCGTTCAAAGCCTTTCAGACCCACCACTTCCAACATATCCCGCACCTTGCGGCGGATGGTCTCTTCGTCCATCTTTTTCAACCGCAGGCCGAACGCAACGTTTTCAAAGACGTTCAGATGCGGGAAAAGGGCGTATTTCTGGAACACCGTGTTCACCGGCCGCTTATAGGGCGGCACGCCGGTGATGTCCTGCCCCTTGAGCAGAACCTTGCCGGAGTTGGGCTCCAAAAAGCCTGCGATCAAGCGGAGCGTCGTGGTTTTACCGCAGCCGGAAGAGCCCAGCAGCGTAACAAATTCCTTGTCGTGGATGTCGAGGTTCAGCCCGTCCAGAATCCTCTGGCCGTCAAATTCCACCACGATATCCCGCAGTGAAACGATCACCGAGTTGTCCATCATGAATGTTTATCCTCCTTAAACTCAGATACGAAAAAAGACAGGGCCCTTTGTCCCCATCCCTCGTACCAGGGTGACCGTCCCCGCACACTTACCCGCAACCGGAATCTCTGCGCAGCTTCTCTGCCCTGTCTTGTCTATCTTATACAATCCTGGCACAAATGTCAATCACTCTGTCTCATATTGTCAAAATTTGCAAAATTCCGGAGCAGCAAAAACGGCCCTTCCACCCGGAAGAGCCGTTGATTTCCTTATTTGCAGCTTACTTTGTTACTTGCGGCGGCGGAGCAGGACCACCACACCGCCCACGGCAAGGATCACCACCGGAAGCAGGATGGTAAAGCTCAGGCCCAGAGCTGCCGTCATCCCGGCAGGCACCGTGATGGCTGCTGCTTCCAGAGCTTTGGAATCCACTAGTTTCACCGTTTCTTCGCTGGCAAGAGCTGCAGCGCAGCCTTGCAGGAAGGTCACATTGCCGGGCACGGTCTCATAGATATACTCGTTGTCCATGTTGCCGCAGTTGATCCAGATGACCTGCCCGCCGGTAGTGGTATTTTCCGCCCACGCCGCCAGCGTGAATGGGCCATCCAGATCGCCATCTTCCCGGTCCGCTACTGTCATTTCGTAACCGGCCTTTTTGCTGTAGGCCGCTTCCGACGTGACGAGCAACGCTTCCGATTCCACGTTCTCCGTTTCGTTCAGAGTGATGCCCTGTGCCATCTGCAAAAGCACCCGGCGACTGGTGTTGATGCTGTCCAGCACGCCGCTCTCCTGTGCCGAAGCATAGTCCGGCATCAGATAGTACGGATAGCCGTTCAGATAATGGCCGGAATCTCCTTCCACCACAAGTCCCTCGGTGCGGGTCAAGCCGAACTCTGCCATCAGGCTGTCGAGATTGGGTGTATTATAATAGGAATCAGTGGTCAGCAGGATCTTCCCTCCCCCGCTCAGGTAGCTGCGCAGAACCGCCATTTCGTCCACCAGATTGCCCGCCGAGGCAAAATCGCTGGCCGGCACATTGACGATGAGCAAAGCGCAGTCCTCTGGGATGCTGTCACTGAGCAGATCAAGAGCGGTCAGGGAAAAATTCTGACCCTCCAGCGCATCGGTCAGCGTATCGGTCAGAGGCTGTTCCCCATGGTTGGTGGTATAGTAGGCGTGAAGCTGCTCCCCGCTGGTGAGCTTGTAGAGGGCAGAAGTGATCTTGTTCTCGCCGTCAAAGGTCACCGAGGGGCTCCCGGACGTGTAGTAATCCGAGTAGTCGTAGGTGTAGAGATCGGCTGCATCCAGAACCACGCTCTTTTCTCCGGAAACAAAGATCAGGCTGCCGCTCTCGCTGTCCTGTACGCCATACTGAGAGGCAAAGGTCGGATATACCGCCGGGTCCTTGAGTTCCCACACAATGTGGCTGTTCTCAGAGGCATATCGATCCAGGATCTTGGAGATGATGGTATCTTCGTTGCCGGTCTCACAAAGGTAATAGATGGTCACATCCTGTGAGATCCCTTTTGCGATCTCTTTTGAGCTGTCACTGAGGGTGTACAAACCAGACTCCGAAAGGTCAAAGCGGGTGTATTTGTCCGGAATTGCCCGGACTGCCAGGTTGACCAGCACTGCCAATACGACCGCCGCCAGCAGAAAAACGACTGACCAGAGCCCGCTGCGGAAAACTTTTGGGTTCTGAAATGTTTTCTTGTCCCGTTTCATCACACACACCTCCTTCAGTTCCAACGACGCCGTTCCATGTCCTGCGCCGTAAAGAAGAGGAACAGAACCGTCACGGTCAGGTAATAGACGAGCACCGGGATGGAAAAACTGCCGTTGACAAAATCCTCAAAGGGTGTAAAAAGACAGAGTGCACTCAGGACCCCACTGAACGCTTCGGTGAGCCAGCTGCTCCGGAGCAGAAAGAGCGCACAGAGCCCGATGCAGCAGGCCGAAAAGCTCAGGCAGCCCAAGATAAAGCTCCGGGTCCGGAGACCCGCTCCAAGAGATGCCGCCCCTGCCAGAACAGTAAAGACCGCCAGTGCCACGGCACTGCCTGCATTGAACAGGCTGCGCAGACTGGGCATCATATAAGCCACCAGCAAAACGGCAAATCCCATAACGGCCGCAATGATCTGATTTTCGGTCAGGCCGGAGAGAAATTCTCCGATGGCAATGGCGGCACAGCCCATCAGATAATAACAAAGCAGGCCAGCCAGATTGGATATCAGTGCAGTCATCGTACCGCCCAATGCCCAGAGAATGAAGATCATCCCAAGGTCCACCAGACAGGGCAGAGCAAAAAGAACGCACATGGCAAAGAATTTCCCCAGAACGATGCCCCCTACCGAGACCGGGCTGGTCAGGAGAAGCTGATCTGTGCGGCTGCGTCGTTCCTCGGCCAATGAGCGCATGGTCAGCACCGGAACATAGAGCAGCAGAATGAAAATCGTGCGGTACAGGGTATAATAGCTGAAATCTGTCATTCCATAGCCCAGATTCAGGGCCATAAAGTAAAGCCCGGATGCCGCCACAAGAAAAGCCGTAAGGACATAACCGATCATTCCGTGAAAATAGCTACGGAGTTCCCGCTTGAAAATGGCCCTCATTCGTCCTCCCCCTCTCCGGTCTCTTCCTCCGGCGTTCCGCCGGTCAATTCAAGAAAGACCTCTTCCAGAGTCTTTCCCCCGGCTGTCAGTTCCTCCAACGTGCCCGCTGCCGCCAGATGGCCCTCAGACAGGATCAGGATGCGCTGACAGACAGCCTGCACCTCGCTGAGGATGTGGCTGGATAATATGACCGTATGGCTGCGGCCCAATTCCCGGATCAGCCTGCGGATCTCAATGACCTGCGCCGGGTCCAGTCCCACGGTAGGCTCATCCAGAATAATGATCTTCGGACTGCCCAGCAGGGCCTGTGCGATCCCCACCCGCTGCCGGTAGCCCTTGGAAAGGCTGCGGATCAGCCGGGGCAGCACTTTTTCAAGCCCTGTCCGCCGGGCTGCCTTCTTTACCTGCTCCGCACGCTCTGCTTTGGGCACTTTTTTAAGTTCCGCTGCAAAGCTCAGATATTCCTCCACCGTCATTTCAGGGTAAAGGGGCGGCTGCTCCGGCAGATAGCCGATGCAGGCTTTGGCCTTGTCCGCTTCTTCGGGCAGAGGATGGCCCTCCACCATGACCTCGCCGCCGGTTGCGGAAAGATACCCGGTAAGGATGTTCATAATGGTGGATTTGCCTGCGCCGTTAGGCCCAAGCAGACCATAGACCTGACCATCCTCCACCGTGAACGAGAGATCGTCCACCGCAAGATTCCGGCCGTATTTTTTGGTGAGATGAGATACTTCGATCACAGAAACCTCTCCTTGCTTTCGTGTTGCCCGGAGCCTGAGCGGCGTGCGGGCTGCTGGTTTATTTTAGTCGGTAAATGTGATGATTTTATGCAAAACTCGTGTAAATACAGATTACGACAAAAAAGCGTCGCTTCCCAAAGGAAACGACGCTTTGAAATAGCCTGTAATTACTTACGGCCGAAACGCTTGTTGAAGCGTTCAACACGTCCGCCGGTGTCAACCAGCTTCTGCTTACCAGTGTAGAAGGGGTGGCACTTGGAGCAAACTTCGACGTGGATCTCGGGCTTGGTGGAACGAGTCTTGA
>CALDNF010000246.1 GCA_937917475.1 uncultured Faecalibacterium sp. | reverse complement strand
ACCTCAAAAAACAGTTTGAAGCATTCTGCTCTGATATGGGCATGACCATGACCACCGCAGTCAACATTTTTGCGAAAAAGGCCGTGCGGGAAAACCGCATCCCATTTGAGATCAGCGGCGATACGCCCAATGCTGAAACGCAGGAAGCCATCCGAGAAGTTAAGCAAATGAAAGCCAACCCGACCATGGGCAAGACCTACACGGATGTGGATGAGATGATGAAGGAGCTGCTGGCATGATGTACGCTCTTCGTCCTTCATCGAGGTTCCAAAAAGACCTCAAGCGCATCCAGAAGCGTGGCTATGATCTGTCGCTTCTGACTGATGTTATCAAAAGACTAGCTGCCGGTGAAGAACTGCCGCCCAAGAACCGTGACCATCAGCTTGTGGGCGATTACAGTGGATGTCGGGAGTGCCACATCGCACCGGACTGGTTGCTGATATATGAGATCGACGGCGCAGAGCTGATTCTGTATCTAACCCGTACCGGGACGCACAGCGATCTGTTCTGATGAACTGCTGCGAAATTCTCGGTGGTTGAGCAAAACAAAAACGCCCCCGGTGCTGGAACACCGAGGGAGTAAGGGAGACGATGTGCATATCGAGGGCAAAGCCGTGGGCTGGACGCACTGGGTGGGATAACGAGCAAAACATTCAATGGCAAAATAGGACGTAAATTTGTGAAAAGTATTGATACGTATTTACGCAACACGTATTGCATGATATAATATCATTGTAAGGAGTTTGAGTGTGATGCCGCTAAAACCAAGGGAAATGGAAAAAATCATCCTTGCAGACGGCTGGGTGTTCAAGGAACAGAATGGATCACATCGGCAGTATGTACACCCCACAAAGCAAGGCAAGGTTACGATTCCATTCCACAAAGGCAAAGAACTTGACAGACGAACGGAATTGTCTATTCGGCGACAGGCAGGGCTGAAATAAGGTCTCTGCCTGTTCTCTGCACAAATAGGAGGGCTGAAATATGTTATCAATGTATCCGGCTTGCTTTTATAAAGAGGCTGATGGTTACTCGGTTATTTTTCCTGATCTGAACGATCTTGCAACACAAGGGGACAGCTTTGAGGATGCCATGGAGATGGCTGTGGAGTGTCTTGCAGGCTATCTGTATACTGCCAAGCGTGATGGTGAATCAGTTCCTGCACCGTCGCAGCTGACGGACATTGACCCGGTGGCTGTGTCCAAAGAACTTGACCCGGATATGCCGGTTGGTGAAGCAATCGTCAATCTTGTGTCTGTGGATGTGGCAGAGTACGCCAAAAAACATTTTGAGAAATCGGTCAAGAAAACACTGTCTATCCCGGCTTGGCTGAACGATGCAGCCATGGCACAGGGCATCAACTTCTCTCGTGTACTTCAACAGGCATTGAAAGACCAGCTGCATATGGCGTAAAGACGCCGGGCAAGCGAAACGTCCCGGACCCGAACCCGGACGGCGGCGAAGGAGTCGAAAGGAAAGAAAGCATCCTCACCGTAGAAGTCCGGCCCGGCCCTGAACGATGTGCACATCGAGGGCAAAGCCGTGGGCTGGACGCACTGGGTGGGGTGAAAGGTGAAAAAGATGTCAAAAAGAATGACGACAGAGGAACTGAAGCGTCATGTTGCAGAAGCACTTGGAGAACTTGATGGACTGTTAAGCACATGGATGAATTCTGCGGCAGATGCAGATCAGAAGCGTGCGCAGATACTATCTTACTGGGTCAAAACATATACTGGAATGCTCAGACGTGAGCCGGAGTTTAATCCTGAATCAATCCCACGTCTAACACGCCGTCAGATTGTCAATGTTGACTTCGGCTTTCGGGTTGGTTCAGAGCTTGGTGGGTTGCATTATGCAGTGGTCTTGGATAAGAAAAACAGCGTGAGAAATAACACGGTGACTGTGATTCCGCTTGGTTCGCTGAAAGAAAATTACCGTCCTAGCCCCAACAAGATTGCTCTGGAGGACGGGATTTATGTTGTTCTAAGCGAGAAAGTCGAGCAACAGCTTGCACAAGCAAGAGCAATCATAGATTCAGTTTCAACAGATTCAGAGCTTCAGAAAATGGATAGTGCGGCAAGGATGGCGGAAGCCATGAAACGGTTTGCTGTTGCGAAAGAAAAGCTGGATAGCGCAAACGCTAGTGTAAGGAAGATGGAAAAATTAAAGAGCGGCAGCGTTGCCAATGTCAGCCAGATCACTACAGTCAGCAAATTGCGGATCAAGGAGCCGACTACACCACAAGCCGCTCTTTATGGGGTAAAGGTTTCTGAGCGGGATATGGAGCAAATCGAAAAGGCTGTTGTGGATCTGTACATCTCCAAGGGGAACATAAAAAACATTCTTTGAAAATTCAATTGACGAAACACATATACTGTGGTAAAATGACCTTGTATAAACTTTGCCGCTTCGGCGGCAGCGCATGAGCGCAATTAGTACTTGCAAGAAGCCAGCCGCAGGAATGTGGTTGGCTTCTTGCTTTTTACAAAACAAAAAACTCCCCCGGTGCTGGAACACCGAGGGAGTAAGGGAGAATATGAATGACGCTGAATCAGGATTGTCTGAGAGATGTGCTGCTTCAGGTAGAAGCGGCGGGCCTTTCTGACTACATCTCAGAAGAAACGCTTCACACACAGCTTTCGCAATACACCGAGGATGAAATTTGTTACGCCTGTTATATGTTGGGCGATGCAGGTTATCTGGATATTCAGAAACTGCATTACATTCGCAAATCAAGCGTTGAGGTTCATGGCCTAACCTATAAAGGTCATGGCTTTCTCGACCAAATCAGGGATGTAACCGTCTGGGGCAAGGTCAAAACTCAGGCAAAAAAGATAGGTGTCATAGCATTACCTGCGCTGGCGGATATTGCGAAAGAAGTTATCGCCGCAAAATTGACCGGGTAAAACTCAGCCAATGCGAAGCGTATCCACATCAAGGGTCAAAGACACTTCAGTTAAATTGTGATCCGCATCGCCTTTCAGTGTAAAAGACTTAACTCGTTCAACTTCAGCACCGTTCAGCTTGAATGAAAACTGATGCGTTACAGCGTCTGAAATAAGCTCAACACGATTAGACATTCGATCATTCCCTTCAATCAAAAGATCAAGCTGTTTTAATTATTATATATCAAAAATGTGCAAATGTATAGCATATTGTTGATGTATGTATAAAACAAAAACGCCCCCGGTGCTGGAACACCGGGAGCGTAAAATAAGCGGCTCACCCAGAAGAGGGCATCGCACACCTAAACATTGCGATTATACCTCTTTTGGGCGGGCTTGTCAAAGTGTAACCCTTTGGAGGTGTAACATGGCAAAAAAGAAAAAAGGGCAGCGTTCCGATGGCCGCTGCCAGTGCAAGCGCAAAATGCCGGATGGCTCTTACCGGGTGTTTTATGGAAAGAACAAGGCAGAAGCGGAGGCAAAGTACAAGGAAGCCCTGATGCAGGGCGAACAGGAAAAATCGGAAGCGGAAAGTTTTGAACGTGTGGCAGGGGAGTGGTGGAAAAAATTCACCGCCCGCATCAAAGCGGGCACAGAATCCACCTACCGTTCCAACTATCAGCGTTGCGTGGATACGTTTGGCCGGTACCGCATGGATGAGATCACGCCTGCCATGGTGGCGAACTTTGGCGAGAGGATGAAGGATGAGGGGCTGTCCGTCAGCTCGATCAAGAACGCCCGCAGCGTTCTGAACTGCATCTATAAGCATTGGCGGATTCAATCGAATTCCAGCTATAACCCCATGATGGATATTGCCCCGCCGACCGGTGCACCCAGAAAGACCCGTGAGCCGCCCACAGAGAAGGAGCTGGCGGCTTTCCGTGTGCACCCGGAAGGGTTTGGTCTGTGCGCATGGATGCTGATGTACACCGGCCTGCGTCTGGGTGAGCTGATTGCGCTCCGATGGGAAGACATCGACTTTACCACATCGCAGATCCATGTGGACAAGTCGGTATCCTGGGCAGGCGGCGGCACAAGGATCGCAACGCCCAAGACCGCAAATTCGGTCCGGACGGTTCCGCTGCTGCCCATCCTGCGGGCACAGATCGAGCCTCGGCAGGGGCCTGCCGGGCAGTATGTGATAGGCGGGCTGGATAGACCGCTGACCGATGCAGAGTATCATACCCGATGGACGACCTATTGCAGCAAAATCGGATGCGTTCGGCCTAGCGCAGGTAAGACTCGCTACAGGGACAAGCGGCGCAGCACAAAACGCACAGATACTTTGCCGCCTGTGATGATGCCCAGCGTTACGGCCCACCAGTTCCGGCACGCCTTTGCATCCGACCTTTACCGTGCCGGTGTCGGTGAGATGGAAGCAATGCGGATTCTGGGTCATGCGGACATCTCCACGACGCACAAAATTTATACCCACCTGCGGGAGCGGGAGATTCGTGGTGCGGTGGAAAAATTGGAGCAATATTATAAATCTGAGTAGTCAAAAAGTAGTTAAACACAATAAAATGACGTTGACTCGATAGTATAAATAGGCCGACTCCTGCTGGCGCAACTGAAATGCCCCCGAAGCTGAATGGCTTCGGGGGTGTTTTTGTGCAATCATCTTCTCCGGATCTTCTTCGGAGTTTTACGGCCATTCCAGGTGTTGAGGAGGAGCCACAGGCCGTAAATGGCGGCGGAGATCAGGCTGAAGGTCAGGACCACTTTCAGGTAAAGGCTGTGGAAGAAATCCTGAATTTTTGCCACCGTCAGCAGCAGGGTGTTCTGGCTCACATCCTGCCCGGCGATGAGGTCCACCACGCCGATAGTCTCGCCCGCAAGCCGGAGCTCTACCGTGCCCACCACATCGCCTTGATGGATGGGGGCGCAGACATAATCCGGCAGGTGAAAGTATTTCTGAGTCACCGAGCCGTCCCCCGAGGAGGGCAGAAGAGTCATCATGTTGTCGTTGGGGTAGAGCTGTAATGTGTCGGTGTCGGAGGAATACTTGACCGGGATCTCTGCCAGTGCAAGGTCGGTGTCCAGTGCAGCTTGAATGGAAAAGCTGTCGTATACCCAGTCGATGAGCTTGGTGGTCTCATAAAGAGCAGGGCGGCGATTGGAGTAGCCGTAATCGTCGCAGGTGTCGGGGCTCTGCATGACGCAGAAAATATAGGTGGCTCCGTTTTTGTTGGCCCAGGAAACGTAACTCTGGGTGCCGCTGTCATTCTTGTAGGCCATCACGTCGCACATGCCGCCCTGCATGGCACTGCGGTAGAACTTGCCGCCGCTGGTTTTGTTCAGGGCGACGTTCTGGCTGAGCAGCACAAAGGATTTGGCGTGTTTCTCTTTTGGCGGCATGGTGAAAGTGGGGGCAGAAGAGATCTCCACAAAAGCATCAAAGCTCATGAGATACCGCAGGATCAGGTACATATCCACGGCGGTGGTCACGTTGCCGCTGTCCAGACCGCAGGCGTCGGTCCATGTGCTGCCGGTGGTGCCGATCTTCTGGGAAAGGGTGTTCATCTGGCTCACCCAGCCCGCAAGGTCGCCGCCCGAAAGGGTGTAGGCAAGGCCCATGGCAGCTTCGTTGGCATTGCGGGTGACCATGGCATAAAGGGCTTCCCGGTAGGTAAAAGTCTCGCCCGAGCGCATATCGGCATTGTCGGAATTATGGACGTAATCCGAGATGGCAAAGGGCATGGTGAAGGTGTTATCCAGCTGGTCGGCGTAGTTGGCCAGCACCAGCGCAATGGTCATATATTTGGTCAGACCGCCCGCCGCAACCTGCTTCTGGCTGTCTTTATCGTAGACGATGATGTTGGTATCGGTGTTGACGATGTAGGCACTCCGGGCCTGTACCTCGTAGACCGGGCTGGGGTCGAACATGGCGTTGGCTGTCATGGCAAGACAGCTGAACAGAACGCTCAGGGAGAGAAAGAAGGCAAAAAGTCGTTTCATGTGGACAATTCCTTTAAAAAGCGATATGATATAGAAACCGGGCGGGGAAATTCCGGCCCGGAAAAGACGAACAGCGAAGCAAAAATGCTTCATGCTTTATAATAACAGGTTTGCCGGGGCGTGACAAGGGCTTTGCAGTTGTTTCACAACCCGCCTGCGGCAGGGAGGAAGTAGAATGGTATATCTGACGGGAGACACCCACGGCGAGCTGGACCGGTTCAAGTGCGGAAAACTCCGCTGGCTGGGCAAGCGGGATACGGTGATCGTGCTGGGCGATTTCGGTTTTGTGTGGGACGGCAGCAAGAAAGAGAAAAAGCATCTGGACTGGCTGCGCAAACGGCCCTATACCCTGCTGTTTCTGGATGGATGCCATGAGAATTACGACCTGCTGGCTCAGTATCCTGTTGAGGAAAAATTTGGCGGGAAAGTGCAGGCGTTGGGCGGCAATGTCTACCATGTCTGCCGGGGCAGCGTGCTGGAGCTGGAGGGCAAGAGCTACCTCTGCTTCGGCGGGGCCGAAAGTCAGGATAAGGAGGACCGGGAGGACGGTGTGAACTGGTGGCCGCAGGAGATGCCCTCGGACGAAGAGTACGCCTTCTGTGAGCAGAACCTTGAACAGCGGAACTGGCAGGTAGATTATGTGCTGACCCATGACGCCCCAAGCAGATTTCTGGATTTTACCGCCCTTGCCTCGGGCGAAAATAACCGCCTGCACCTTTTTCTCGATAAGATCCTGCTGAAAATGCAGTACGAAAAATGGTACTTCGGCTGCTATCATAAGGATGTGCAGCTCTCCACCAAGAGCCGCTGCGTGTTCTGCGATGTGGTCTGCATGGGCGAACGCCATGCAGCGTGGAGAAAAAAATAACGCTTTGCCATTCCGGACAAAGCGTGTGCAGCTTGTTGTAAAGCGTCATACAGTACATCGACAGCAAAAACAACAAAAAAGATTGATCACCACAGCCCACCAAGCTTATATGACCAATCTTTTCTGATTGCATAGAGTATGGGAGCTGACCATTGCAGCCAGCACCTTTTCTATGCTTATTATATCCGCTCCTCCGACAAATGTCAAGGGAGCGGTTTTTGTTTGCTTTCCTCTGGTATTTTTTACCAAATAAATATGCTTTCTTTTGTGCGTATGACTGAAAATCACGAAAAGCCCTTGATTTTAGCACAGAAAAGAGGGGATAATGATTTGACCAACCAAATCCGTTGATGGAAAAGAAAGAGAGGTCTTTTATGAAACGAGCACCAAAACTGCGGCTGCTCAGTGCCTTTCTGGCTCTGGCAATGCTGCTGACGCTGCTGCCTACGGCGGCGTTTGCGGAGGATACAACAGATTATACAGACCCAACTACCGGCATTGAGCATACCCTTGACCCC
>CALDNF010000245.1 GCA_937917475.1 uncultured Faecalibacterium sp. | reverse complement strand
CTGCCGGCGGCATCTCCACCGTGGAGGATATGGAAAAGTTCCTGGCTCTGGGCGCAGACCGTCTGGGCACTTCCCGTGCCGTCAAGCTCCTGAACGGCGAGCAGGCAAAGGGCTATTAAGCTGCCCTTTGCCGCAGGGCCCGCCGCCTGAAGGCAATACGCTCCAGCCTGCCCGGCCTGCCAAGGGCTCGCCCTCTGGGAGAGCTGGCGAGCGAAGCGAGACTGAGAGGGCTATTAAGCAATTTTGGCATCTTGTCTAAAATTAGTCGGACTCTTCTTGACAAACCGACGAAGGCATGATAAGATATCACACGAAACAACTGAATACCGACTTATCAAGAGCGGCTGAGGGGACAGGCCCTGTGAAGCCCGACAACCTGTGTGAAAACATAAGGTGCCAAATCCTGCGGGAAACCGAAAGATAAGAGTGCAACGCTCAGAACTTCGGTTCTGGGCGTTTTTGATTGCGCAAAATCTTGATGGATGGGTATGAAGCTGAAAACCACACACCCGAAATCTAAGGAGGTTCCATTATGGCAAAACATCATCTGTTCACGTCCGAGTCCGTCACCGAAGGACATCCCGACAAGATCTGCGACCAGATCTCGGATGCGATCCTTGACGAGATCCTGACCCATGACCCTGACGCCCGTGTGGCCTGCGAGACCTGTGCTTCCACCGGTCTGGTCCACATCATGGGCGAGATCACCACCAAATGCTACGTCGATTTCCAGAAGGTCGTCCGTGAAGTGGTGGCGGATATCGGCTACACCCGTGCAAAGTATGGCTTTGATGCCGACACCTGCGCTGTTATCTCCAACATCGACGGCCAGAGCCCCGACATCGCACTGGGCACCAACGACGAAGTGGGTGGTGCAGGCGATCAGGGCATGATGTTCGGTTATGCCTGCGACGAGACCCCGGAGCTGATGCCCATGCCCATCAGCCTGGCTCACAAGCTGGCAAAGCGTCTGACCGAGGTGCGCAAGAACGGCGAGATGGACTATCTGCGTCCGGACGGCAAGAGTCAGGTCACCGTGGAGTATATCGACGGCAAGCCCGCTCGTGTGGATGCCGTGGTCATTTCCAGCCAGCACAGTGATACAGTCAGCATGGACAAGCTCCGTGCCGACGTGATGGAGAAGGTCATCAAGGCCACCATCCCCGCAGAGCTGCTGGACGAGAACACCAAGTACTATATCAACCCCACCGGCCGCTTTGTTGTGGGCGGCCCTCAGGGCGATACCGGCCTGACCGGCCGTAAGATCATCGTGGACACCTACGGCGGCTATGCACGCCACGGCGGCGGCGCATTCTCCGGCAAGGACCCCAGCAAGGTGGACCGCAGTGCAGCGTATGCGACCCGCTGGGTGGCCAAGAACATCGTGGCCGCTGGTCTGGCAAAGCAGTGCGAAGTGCAGGTGGCTTACGCCATCGGCGTGGCAAAGCCGGTCTCCATCATGGTGGATACCTTCGGCACCGGCACTGTGGAGGACGAGAAGATCGAGCAGGCTGTGGAAAAGGTCTTTGACCTGACCCCCGCCGCCATCATCCGTGACCTCGACCTGCGCAAGCCCATCTACCGCAAGCTGGCTGCTTACGGCCATATGGGCCGTGAGGATCTGGGCGTGAAGTGGGAGAACACCGATCGTGTGGACGAGCTGAAGGCAGCCGTCGCAGCCCTGTAAAAATCATACTTTTCCAGCCCTTCCGGGACTTTTTGGGCCCCGGAGGGGCTGTTTTTGTAAAAAAGTAACAGACTCCGGCGGAAAACAGAATAACAGCTGTGCAAGGCGCAGAAAATTTATTCGATGACGGAATTTTTGGTGTCGGAAAGCAGAAATTGTGATAGAATAAAGACGGATATGCGCTTAACACGTCTGAGTTATCGGAACATTAAGGAGTTGTAATTATGCCTGATATTACCCCCAGAGACTGTTTTTTGCAGAGCAAGGTCGCTGACCTGCGCCTGATCGCCTGCCCCGGTGCAGAGGAGCTGACCAACAAGATCGATCAGCACCTTGTCCGCTGGGCAAACGAAGCCGGCCTGAACGAAAAGACCTTCATCATCCCCGCTGAGTGCCCCCGCTTTCAGAGCGGTGACGCAAAGGGTCTGGTGCAGGAGTCGGTGCGAGGCGATGACATCTTCATCGTGGTCGATCCCGGCAACTACAGCGTGACCTACAAGCTGTTCAACTATGAGAACCATATGTCTCCGGACGACCACTTTGCCAACCTGAAGCGTATCATTCAGGCAGTTGCAGGCAAGGCTCACCGGGTGTCGGTCATCATGCCCAGCCTGTACGGCGGCCGTCAGCACCGCCGTGTGGTCCGTGAGAGTCTGGACTGCGCTGTGGCCTTGCAGGAGCTGCAGACCATGGGCGTGCGGAACATCATCACCTTTGACGCACACGATCCTCGTGTGGTCAACGCTGTGCCCCTGATGAGCTTTGATAATGCGATGCCCACCTATCAGGTCCTGAAGAACCTGCTCAAGAAGGACCCCGACATCTCCTTCGACAAGGAGAAGTTCATCGTGGTCAGCCCGGACGAGGGTGCAATGAACCGGAATATGTACTTCTCCAGCGTGCTGGGCTGCAATCTGGGTATGTTCTACAAGCGTCGTGATTACACCCGTGTGGTCAATGGCCGTAACCCCATCGTTGCTCATGAGTATCTGGGCGACTCCGTGGAGGGCAAGACCGTCTTTATTGCCGATGACATCATTGCTTCCGGCGAGAGTATGCTGGAAGTTGCCAGCAACCTGAAGGAGCGTGGTGCAAAGCGGATCATCGCTAATGCTACCTTCCCCCTGTTCACCAGCGGCCTGAGCAAGTTCGACGAGGCCGTTGCTGCCGGTAAGCTGGACTACGTTGTGGGCACCAACCTGACCTACCGTCTGCCCGAGCTGCTGGAGCGTGACTGGTATGTGGATGTGGATGTTTCCAAGTATGCCGCATACTTCGTCGTGGCCCTGAACCATGATATGTCGGTCTCCAGCATTATCGATCCCATCAAGAAGATCGAGGCCCTGCTGGCAAGCCGCAAGTAACTCCGAATAAGCGCAAAGGAGCCGTCTCCCGAGGGAGACAGCTCCTTTTTTGTGGTATAATGTGGTTTTACTCTGCATCCTCCCGGGGATGGATGGGGCCGCAGGTCTCCCGGGCAAGATACTCCACCGGGAGCATCCGGCTTTCGGGGGTGGTGATCTTGCCGTCCAGCAGGTCCAACGCCAGCTGGAAGCACTGGCAGGCCATCTCTTCCATGGGCAGGTGGACGACACTGAGGCTGGGGACGGCAAACTCATCCACTTCTTCGGCTCCGTTGCCCACGGCGATCATCCGGGGCAGGGCAGAGCCGGTGATGCCGACTTCGGCAAAGGCACGCAGGGCTCCGTGGGCGATCATGGAGGAGCCGCAGAAGATGGCATCCGGGATGGAGTCTTTCCATTCCCGGTGGAGCCGGTGGATCACGGCCTCGTAGCCGCCCCGGATGCTGTTGACACAGTAGCGGCTGGGCAGGAGAGCGATGCCATGATGCAGCAGTTCCAGCCGGAAGCCATGGATACGATCCTCCATCCCTGCAAAGACCGGCTGACCGGTGAGGACGGCAGCAGTCCGGCAGCCCTGATCGATGAAGGCCCGGGCCGCAAGCGCACCCATTTTTACATCGTCCACATTGACGCTGCAATAGCCCTTACATTCCCGGTTGTAGAGCACCACCGGGATGGGAAGCTGGGCATCCTCAAGGAATTGCAGATCAACATAGGATGCGTTGCAGATCAGGGCGGCGTGGCAGTTGGCACCGCTGGTCAGGGCAGTGCACTCCTTGAGGTGATCATTGACGTAAGGGTAGATCACCAGCCGCACCGGACGGCCGCAGTTCTCCATCTCGGCCCGCAGGCCGTCCCAGAACCGCACCATCATGCTGGCCCGGAAGTCCTGCGCCCAGAACATCGCAACCACCAGTTCGTTGGCACCGGTGCCGTCCCGCAGGCTGCGGGCTGCCATGTTGGGCTGATAGCCCAGCCGGGCGGCGGCATCATAGATGCGCTCCTGCGTTGCCTTGCTGATCTTGCGCTCCGCCGCCTTGCCCCCCAGCACGATGCTGACGGTGCTGGGCGAAATGCCCACCTCCTGGGCGATCTGTTTGATCGTGACCATGTGATCCCTCATCTCTGCGTTGTATTCATCCATATTGTACCATGGGAATATGGGGGTTGACAAGCGGCAGCTGAACGGCCCTCCGGGTATATCCTTCTTCGGAGCTGCTGACCGCTGCCGACGTCAGTGAAATGATGGCTGTGCGTACCCAGCGGTTTGAGAGCGTTACCGGATTTGAGGATCTGGATTGACCGGACAGTGCTGCACACTCTTGAAAAAAGTCGCTTTTCGAGAAGATTTGCCCTTGATGCCGAAACAGAAAAAACGTATACTGGAATCACTTCAAGGGATGGGAAGGAAAACGACTTCATGAAAGAGGCACAATATTACACCGCAGCGATCGGCCTGACGGTATTGACCATGCTGCTGATGGTCTTTGCGGTGGATTTCAACGTGGCATTGGATAAGGAACGAAAGCGGATAACCCGGCTGGTGTTCGGGGTGATCGCTGTTACATCGCTGTGCGAGTGGAGCGGAAATATGCTCAACAATGGGCCCGCTTCCCTGATCCCTCTGCATATTCTGGTCAAGTTCATGGAGCTGTCGGCGGCACCGTTTCTGGGTCTGCTCTGCGGCATGAGCCTGAGCCCTAAGGTACGGTTCGGCAAAGCGGCAGCGGCTGTTGCGGTCCTCAATGTCTGCGCTGAGCTGGCTTCGGTCTTTACAGGGTGGATCTTTTTTGTGGATGAACAAAACGTTTACCACCATGGAGAATTCTATTGGTTTTATACGGTTTCCTGCATCGTCTGCATTGCAGTGTTTCTGCTGGAAAGCCTGCGGGTGTTCAAGCGGTATCAGCAGAGCGGCGGTGTCCTGTTGGGGCTTCTGACGCTTTTTCTTCTGGTCGGGATCGGAGTACAGACGGTGCTGGAAGTAAAGATCGTCTGGGTTACCGTGGGAATGGCAGCTATCATGCTGTACAAATTTTACGGTGACATCATCCAGCAGGTGGATGGCCTGACCGAGCTCATCAACCGCTGGGGCTATGAACATTACATTTCGGGGTTCCGGGGAAAGGGTGCCATCCTCTTTTTTGATGTGGACCACTTCAAACAGGCCAACGATACCTATGGCCACGCCTTTGGAGATGCCTGCCTGCAGGCCGTTGCGGAAAGCATTCGCCGGACCTTTGCCCGGTACGGCAGGTGCTTCCGGGTAGGCGGCGATGAGTTCTGTGTGGTGTTGGAAAAGCGGACGGACGAGGTGGAACTGCTGATGCGAAGCTTTGCCGCAGAGATGCAGAAGCGGCGGGACAGCCAGCCCCATCTGCCCCGGGTGTCGGCGGGCTGTGTGATATTTGATACCGCCCGGAAAAACATCTACGATGCCATTGCTGAAGCCGACAAGGAAATGTATAAGGCAAAGTGGAAGGGCCGGGGCAAAGAAAACCCCAAGACCGGAAGATACGAAAAAAATCAGACATAAAGTTCCTGCTCTCGCAGGCTCTCTTGAGGGGAAAGCCCCGGCTTTGCGGATTGACCGGCCATGGCCCGCCACTGTGCGGGAGATTGGCCGGTTTCTTTTTTAAAGACCCGGCAGAGATAGTTGGCTCCGGAAAAGCCGCAGAGGCTGGCAATGACATCCAGTGTGTACTCCCGGTGGAGGAGCAGCCGCATGGCAGCTTCGATCCGGACGGTGGTCAGATAGCGGCCCGGAGAGGTGCCCACGGCGGCGGTGAAAGTGCGGACCAGATGGCTCTTGGAGACTCCCAGCCGCTCACTGAGCTCCTCCACGCCGTAGAGTCCGGCATAATTGGCCCGGATATCCTCAATGGCTTCCGCCACCAGAGGCGGCAGGGCCGGGGCAGCACTGTCGGCTCCGGATAACTCGCAGAGCAGGGCAAAGGCCAGTTGGCTCCGGGCTCGGCTGCGGCGGTCGCCGGTTTCGGCGGCAAGACGGCCCATCAGTTCCGCAGCAGCGGGGCAGGTCTCGCCCCGGGCAAGGAAGGGCAGTTCGGTGAGATTGGCAAGCAGCTGGGACGCAGCCTGCCCGGTGAGCTGGATGCAGAGCAGGTGGCACTCGCCCTCCGGTGCAAGGCAGAGGGGAGAGCGGCACAGGATCAGATGTCCGGCGGGAACACTCTGGGGCGGCAGGATCAGTGCGCTGCCCGCCGGTGAGGGGCCGGAAAGAGCCACCGATGCGGTGCATTTTCCGCTGGAAACCAGACAGACCCAAAGCCCCTCTCCGGTAAGCGTCAGGGGCGTTTGGGGCTGAAGATCCTGCACTGAGCCAAGGGCGGCGGTGGCGGTCCAATCAAAAAGCAATAAGTGACACCTCAAATCAATAAAATGCTATTTTATATCACAAAGTAATCTGTTATTATAATAACAACGAATTCACCCGTCGTCAAGATGCGGGGTACATCCATAAAAAATAATGGAGGCAAATAACTATGGCTTCGATCAGCTGCCAGCACATTTACAAGATCTATCCGGGCGCAACTGCACCCTCTGTTACCGACTTCAACCTGGAGATCCAGGATAAGGAGTTCATCATCTTCGTTGGTCCTTCCGGCTGCGGCAAGTCCACCACCCTGCGTATGATCGCCGGTCTGGAGGAGATCTCCAAGGGCGAGATGTACATCGGCGGCCGTCTGATTAACGACGTTCCCCCGAAGGATCGTGATATCGCCATGGTCTTCCAGAGCTACGCTCTGTACCCCCACATGACCGTTTACAAGAACATTGCTTTCGGTCTGGAGCTGCGCAAGACCCCGAAGGACGAGATCGACAAGCGCGTCCATGAGGCTGCCAAGATCCTGGAGATTGAGCATCTGCTGGATCGTAAGCCCAAGGCTCTGTCCGGCGGCCAGCGTCAGCGTGTTGCTCTGGGCCGTGCAATGGTTCGTAACCCGGCAGTCTTCC
>CALDNF010000244.1 GCA_937917475.1 uncultured Faecalibacterium sp. | reverse complement strand
CCCCCCCCCCATGATGGTTGTCAAGAGAAGAAAAGAAAGTTTGGATACTGCTACAAAAACAGATTGATTTCTTTGGTAAAAAAACAGAATAAAACGGTGCAAAGGAGCCGGGTGCCCCTTGTAAAATGGCGGAAAAGAGGGTATGATAGAGAAAAAAGCAAAGGAGCATTTACTTATGCGTGCTTACGAGCGACTTTTGAAATATGTCCGGGTGCATACCACTTCGGACCCCAACTCCGGCACCCACCCCTCCGCCCAGCGGGAGTTTGATCTGGCCCATATCCTTGTGGAGGACATGAAGGCCGTGGGCATTGAGGATGCCTTTGTGGACGAGCACTGCTACGTCTACGGCACCCTGCCCGCCACCCCCGGCTGCGAGGGCAGGCCTGCGCTGGGCCTCATCGCCCACATGGACACCGCCGACGATGCCAGCGGCGAGAACGTGGAGCCCATCCTCCACGAGGACTACGACGGCCATGACGTGACCCTGCCTGCCACCGGCATGGTGATGAAGACCTCCACCTTCCCCTTCCTGGAAAAGCTGAAAGGGGAGACCCTGATCACCTCCGACGGCACCACCCTGCTGGGCGCAGACGATAAGGCCGGTGTGGCTGAGATCCTGACCGCCATCGAGACCCTGCAAAACGAGGGCCGCCCCCACGGCAAGCTCTGCATCGCCTTTACCCCCGATGAGGAGATCGGCGAGGGCGCACTGCTGTTTGACATTGAGGGCTTTGGGGCCGACTTTGCCTACACTGTGGATGGCGGCGACGTGGGCGGCATCGAGTACGAGAACTTCAACGCCGCATCGGCTACCGTGACCGTCCACGGCTTCTCCGTCCATCCCGGCAGCGCAAAGGATGCCATGATCAACGCTTCCAACGTGGCCATGGAGTTCCACACCGCTCTGCCCATCATGGCCCGCCCCGAGACCACCGAGGGCCGGCAGGGCTTCTACCACCTCTGCCAGATGTACGGCGACGTCACCGAGGCAAAGCTGGGCTACATCCTGCGGGACCACGATGCGGAAAAGCTGCAATACAAGAAAGACAACCTGCTCCACATTGCCGATTACCTCAACGGCAAGTACGGCGCAGGCACCGTGGAAGTGGAGATCAAGGACGGCTACCGGAATATGCTGGAAAAGATCAAACCCCACTTCCACTTGGTGGAGACCGCCCGCAAGGCCATCACCATGGCCGGGCTGGAGCCGGAGGAAGTGCCGGTGCGGGGCGGCACGGACGGTGCCGTGCTGAGCTGGAAAGGCCTGCCCTGCCCCAATCTGGGCACCGGCGGCTTCAACTTCCACGGCGTCTGCGAGTGCACCACCGTGGAGCGGATGGACAAGGCCACCGAAGTTCTGCTGAACATCATCGGCCTGTACGCCAAGTAATCAGACAAAACAAAAGGGGAGGCTCCCGGCGTGGGAGCCTCCCCTTTGTGCTGTTCTTAACCGACGTTGATCTGCCCCACCGGCAGGATCTTCCGCTTGTTGTCGTCGGGCTTGGCCGTCAGACTGATGGCCAGAGCCACCGGGCCCACACGGCCCATGAACATCACCAGCATATACAGCAGCTTTGCGCCGGTGTTCAGCTGGCCGGTCACCCCCACCGAAAGGCCCACCGTGCCAAAGGCGGAACAGGACTCGAAGATGGCATCGATGACCGAGACGGTCTCGGCGGTGTTGTAATAGACCACCACGGCAGAGCCCAACGCTGCCACCGCACCCAGCACGATGATGGTCAGGGCACGGTAGACGGTTTTGGATTCGATGTGGTGGTTGCCGATCACGCAGTCGTCCCGGCCCTGCGCCACGCTGCGGATGGTCAGGATGATGACGGCAAAGGTGGTCACCTTCACGCCGCCGCCGGTGGAGCCCGGGGCTGCACCGATGAACTGCAGTACGCTCATCATCAGCTTGGTGACGGGGCCGCAGGCGGCAAGGTCTACGGTGTTCATGCCGGCGGTACGGGTGGACACCGAGTGGAACAGGGAAGCCATGATCCGGCCCGGGATGCTCAGCCCGCCCAGAGTGGCGGGGTTGTTCCACTCCATCAGCCCGAATAGTACCGCTCCGCCCACCCAGAGGATGGCCGAGAACGCCAGCACCACCCGGGCACTGAGGGAGAGCCGCCGCTTTTTATGGTACTCGCCGATCTCCACCCAGACCATGAAGCCCAGACCGCCTGCCATGATCAGGAACATGACCACCGCCTGCACATAGTAATTGTGGACGTAAGGCACCAGCGAGGAATAGGCCCCGAACCGCCCAAAGAGGTCAAAGCCGGCGTTGCAGAAGGCCGAGATGGCGGTGAACACGCTGACCCAGATGCCCTCGAGCCCAAACTGCGGCACAAAGGCAAACAGCA
>CALDNF010000243.1 GCA_937917475.1 uncultured Faecalibacterium sp. | reverse complement strand
AAGGGGCGCAGCACCCTTGGCACACGACTTTGGTACAAAGTCTAGTGTGTTATACCTTGATAGAGGTGTATACGTTCCTGATATGCAAAAAAGCCCCAGGCCAACACCTTTACGGTGCAGACATGGGGTTTGATGCTTCCTCAGCCTAGCCGGGTACTCGTAACCAATCCTGACAGGCAATTACCGCGTTATTGCTCGAAAACTGTTTTACGAACTCCCAGCTAAATGCAGCGATCCCTTTTATTTTGTTATTCTGTTACAGCAGATTCAGCTTCCGGGCAGCCTCAATGGCCTCCACCTTATTGTTGACCCCAAGCTTCCGGTAGGCCTGCTCACACTGATATTTGACGGTCCGCTCACTGAGCCCGAGCTGCTGGGCAATGACGCTGCGGGAGAGCCCCATCGACTGCATCCGCAGCACTTCCAACCCTCGCTCACTGAGCTTCAGCGGCTCTGCGCTGGCAGACTGCCGCAGATAGCCGGGGTAAGCCGCCGCCATAGCGTTGGTCTCGGAGAGCACCTGCGCAAAGAAATCATTTCCGATCTCCGGCGCACCGTTCAGCTCCCGCAGCGGTTCCATCAGGGCTGCCCCCTCCCGGCTGAACAGCCGGACAAAGTGATATTTCTCCGCCCGGTGCAGCACGCCGAGAAGCTTCGGCTTCCACGCCGGATCTCCGGTGCGATACCGCACGATGGCAGCCAGCAGACCGCACTCCATCTGAAGCCAGGTCCGCTCATTCAGATCCGCATAGTGCTCCAGCCGGGTCAGCAGGGTCGCCGCCCGGTCATACCGCTCCTGCGCCATATACACCCGGGCCCGGGTCAGATAGCAGTACCGGTCCATCATGTTGAAGTAGATGTCATCGGAAGGCTCCCGCTCCATCCACTGTTCCGCATCGTTCAGCCTGCCCTGCCAGAGCATCACCCGGCACTGCATGGCCCGGACGTTCCGCAGCACCCGGTTTTCCGACCGCTGGATGGCCCGGGTCTCGGTTTCCTGCAGCATCTTCATGGCGTCATCGATGTGTCCGCCGATGAGATACAGCCGGGCAATAATAGCCGCACCGGCAAACTGCATCTCAAACTCGCCCCCGGCCATCGTTGCCATCATGCCCCGGTTGGCCATTTCCAGTACCTGATACTGGCTGTCTCCTTTTTCAAACCGGCTTTCGGCCAAGGCCAGTTCCAGCAGCCCCTTGCTGTGAGAACCCAGAAGTTCCTCTACTGGTCCTGCAAGCCGCTGTGCCAGCTGGTCATCTTCCTTGGACCACTCGCAGAAATCCTTACCGCCGTTCATCAGGCTGGGCATCCCGCCGGTGATGGAGATGCGGCCCAGCGTCAGCCCCTCAGCCTTTGCCGTTTCTGCCGCTGTTTTCAGCTTTTCTTCCATCCCCGTGCTGCCCCGGTGAGGCAGACAGAGATCCAGATAAATCTTTTCACCGAGAGCCCGCTTGCGCTCTTCGCCCTCTGCGTTCTCCATGTACTGCACCAGGGTCTGGTACCACCGCTCACTCTCCTCCGCATCGAATCGCACTGCATGTACCATACTCAATGCCGTCATCAGATCCGGCGAGGAACGCACTTCCTCTTCGGGCAGAGCCAGATAATACCGGCCCAACTCATAATAGTAGCCTGCCGCCGGGTCCCGCCGGACGTTGTTCACAAGCAGCTCGTGGATCTTTTCCTCGTCGCCGCAGAGCTCATACAGCTCCAATGCCCGTGGGATATCTCCCGCCTGCTCATATAAAGCTCCCGCCCGGGTGCACAGACCATCCCGCACTTCCCGGCTGCAGGTGTTCCGCAGCCGCCAGCGCATACTGTTTTTCAGGCTGGGCCGCATGGTGTAGACCCCGCCGTTCACCGTGAACAGATTGCCGGTCTCCTGCGCCTGCCCCAGCAGCTGCCCAGCATCTTCCATTCCGGTCAGCTGTTCTGCCTGCCGGAGGGTAAAGCTTCCCATCACCGACAGCTGCATCATAAGCTGCTGGATGCGCACATCCCACTCGCTGTAGACTGCACGATTCAGGTAAGCCCAGAATCCATCGATCAGTTTGTCCAGCAGCTCCGGCGTATAGGGCGTTCCATTGGACATTTCCATCGCCAGCAGCCGGGACGCCAATGGGTTGCCCTCCGCCAGCGGATAGATCACTTCATCCAGCATTTTCTGCGGCAGCTGGATTCCCCATGCAAGATACAGTTCCCCCAGCGATGCCTGTGTCAGGGCCAGGTCTGCTTCCGGGATCACCATCAGACGGCAGGAGACATAGAGCTCCTGCAGCCACCGGGGCAGCGGACACCGCCCCGCCATGACCAGCCAGACGTGCGGGTCGCAGGCCAGTTTCTGAACTTCCTCCTGCACCTCCGGGTCGGTCACCAGAGCCAGATCGTCAATGACCACGATCACGCCCCGGGGCCGTTCCAGTTCCCGGAGCTGCTGTGCGGTCAGCTCTCCGCCATCCAGCCAGATATGCTTGCGGCGGCGCAGATAGCGGCGCATCAGCTCCGTCTTGCCGTAGCCGGTGGCACCATAGAGATACACATTCTGGCGTTTTTCGCCTGCGGCCCTCAACTTTTCCCAAGCCGCTTTTGGGTGGATGTAGACCGGATTCTCGTCTTTTTCCATTTTCGGCATACGATCCGTCCCCCTTTTCTCTAAATTACGTTCCCGTTTTATTCCTGTTTTGTTCCTGAATTTTCAAAAAATCCCCCTCCGGGGAGGGGGAGCGTCATTACTCTTGATCTGCCTTGGGTGCGTAGTGCAAAACTTTTTCGGAAAAATGTCCGTTGAAAAATTGAATGAAGGGTCCCAGACAGAACGCACAGATCAGCGTACCCAGACCCACAAGCCCGCCAAAGGCCCATGCAAGGAACGCACAGAGCGCATCGGTAAACACACGGCATCCGAAGTAAGGTACCGGCGTATAGTCCCGCAGTTCCAAAGCAAGGGAATCATAAGGTGCAATGCCAAGATCCGCCGTCTGATAGAGCGACGCTCCCAACGCCGTGACCAGCACTGCCACAGCCACCCAGACCAGCTGTTCCGGGAAGCTTTCCGCCGGGCCAAACCATGCCGCAATACGGTCATAGAAAAACGTGACGATGAACCCAACGCCAATGCCGTTGACAAAGGTGCCAAGGCCAATGTACTGCCGCCCCACCCAAAATTCCAATGCAAAAAACAGGATGTTAGTGGCAAGGTTCTGCACGCCGAGAGAGATGCCCAGAAGTTCTGCCAGCCGCATATTCAGCGCACTGATGGAATCATTGCCCAGATGGGACTGCTTGAACAGCGCAATACCGAGACCAATGATGACGATGCCCGCCACCATACCGATGACACGCCGGGCTGAGATCTTTTCTGCCGGGGAGTTTTGCCGAACCGTTTCGCTCATGACCGCTTCCTCCGCTGTGTTCCTGTTTTTTTGTTTTTCTTTATTATACCCCCGCTTCCAGCAGGGCGCAATGGGGAAATTCAGCTCCGGAGAACCGTTTCGATCCTTTCCTTATCCAGCTTTTCCCCGATGACGATGAGCACCTCCTGCCCCTGTGCCAGCGGAGCGGCGTTGATGCCATCGGCAGTGGCGTTCAGCTCCGTCCAGCCATCCGCTCCGGGCACAAAACCTTTGACCCGAAGCACCTGCCCACAGTCTGAGGCTGCAAACAGTTTTGGAATATTACGCACCAGTGTTTCCCGGTCCAGCCCCAGTTCCAGAAAATAGGCAGAGCCAAAAGCTTCGTGCTCGTCAAAATGAAGCTTTTCGCAGCTGGTCAGCTGGAAACCGCACCCGGCGATCTTCGTCATATCTGCATCGGTAAGGTCATCCCAGTTTTTTTCCAGGATCTCCTCCGGGCCGAACTTCCGGGGGCACTTGCAGGCCGCCAGAGCCCGGGCCAGATGAGCGCAGGCTCCCTTCCGTTTTTCCTCGTCTGCCAGCTGACAGCGGCTCAGCAGAACGATTCCCGCCGAGGCTGTTTCAGAAGCCAGAATGTATTCTGCCTGCGGCGAAAGCTGTTCCGGCAGCAGGGCGTCCACGATGGCAATGACATTTCCAAGGGTATACCACCGGTCCAGCGGGTCATCCCGAAGGACATCGTAGAACTCATCCACATCAAAAATTCCGCTGGGCTCTACCAGCACCCGGTCAAAGCCCCGCATGGCCATAGAGATCAGTTTGGTGCGCATCCGCCGCTGATGGGTGTCGCAATCACACCCGCCGCTGATGGTCTCGACCTCGCAGCCCTCGGCCAGAAGGTCCTGCACCAGCATGGCATCCACATTCACCGCTCCAAAATCGTTTTCCAGAATACAGACCCGGTGGCCCTGCTTTGCCAGCCAGGACGCATACCGGCGCAGGAATGTAGTTTTTCCTGCTCCCAGAAAGCCCGTGATCAGATCGACCTGTACCATAAGTTTCCACCTCTCGTTCCTGTTTTGTTCAGGGCCAGTATACCCTGCTTTGGGCCTGCTGTCAAAGACGTTTTTTCCTCTGGTTTTATCACTTCACCAAATCTGAAGCGAAAAATTTGGCCTATGTTCACAAAACCAGCCCCAAACTGTGCTATACTATCCCCAGAAGTCTGGAGCGAAAGGAGTCGTTTTTTCATGAATCAACCCACAGCCTCCCAGCAGCCTTCCCTCAAAAAAACTTTGATCTCCCTGCTGGTGCTGCTGGTCCTGACCGGGGTGGTCGTTTACATTTTTAAGGATCATTGGGACGAGATCTCCGCCGCCCTTGCTGCCCTGACCCCGGCGCAGGTGGTGCTGGTTTTGCTTCTCGGCCTTACCTACCCTCTGTTGGAGGGCGTTGCCAGTTGGCTTATCGTCCGGAGCCGCATCCCGGGATTCGCCCTCCGGCAGGGCTTTGACAATGCGTTCATGGGCACCTTTGGCAACGTGGTGTGTCTGGGTGCCGGTGCCGTTCCCATGCAGACCTATTACCTTTATCGCTGCGGCCTGCCGCTGGGCCCCGGCGTGGGCCTGATGACCCTGCAATATGTATTCCACAAAACTGCGGTGCTGGTATTTGCTACGGTGATGCTTCTGTTCCAGCACAGCTGGTTTTCTGCCAATACTTCCGGTGTGCTCAGCTATCTGCCCGCTGCCTATCTGGTGGTGGCCGCTGTCATCGTCGGGCTGGTGTTGCTCTGTGTTTCCCCTCTGGTTCAGCAGTTGGCCCGGTGGCTGCTGGGGCTTCTGCCTAAAACCGAAAAATGGCAGGCCCGCCGGTCCAGCTGGCAGGAACAGCTGGACACCCTCAGTTCCGAGAGCCGGCATCTGCTGGCCGACAAGAGCCGCTGCGCAAAAATCTTCGGCGTGCAGGTGTTCAAGCTTTTTCTTCTGTTCACGCTGCCCTGGTTCTGCATCCAGTTCATGGGGCTGGACTGCGGGCTGACCTTCTGGCAGGTGCAGCTGCTCACCAGTCTGATGCTCTTTCTCTCCAATGCCCTGCCCAATGTGGCGGGTATGGGCTCCATCGAGACCTCTTTCCTGCTGGTCTTTGGCAGCTTCATGGAGCGGGGTGAAGTCATGAGCACCCTGATGCTCTACCGCATCGCCAGCTATTACTTTGTTTTTGCCGTCAGTGCCCTCGGTTCCGCCGTGGCACAGCGGAGGGTTGAGAAGGAATAATTTTCTTAAAGAACGTTTCGTATCTGGCGGGCATCCATCCCATAGGCCATCAATTTTTCATTGACATATTTCCCTTATTTGCGTATAATAATATTAGAAGACAGCGATGTCTCAAAATAGTGTCCGCTCCCCGATATGCGGCTGATAAATGGTCGGGATCACAAATACTGCCGCTTCCCGATATGCGGCCTATAAATGGCCGGGATCAAAATATTTGCAGAGCCTCGTCGAAAGACGGGGCTCTACGTTTATGAGGGTTTCCTATGCAGAACGCACAGCTTTACTTTTTATCCGACCAATATTACATTGATTTTCCAGATGACAAACTGATGAAGAACAAGGATATTATTCAGGGGACGCCGCATCGCCGCCCTTGTTTTCTCGCCTTTCCTGATTCCAAAAATCCGGCGATTTACTGGCTTGTTCCGATTTCTTCCCGCTACGAAAAATATCAAAAAGTGGCACAGGCTAAAATAGAAAAATATGGCCGCTGCAACACCATTCGATTTGGCACTGTACTGGGAAGAAATGCAGCTTTTCTTATCCAGAATATGTGTCCTGTCACAGAACCCTATCTGATCGCTTATATCAACAAAAACGCAGAGCCCATCCGGCTGGACGACCGTATCGTGGCAGATGTTACCAAAAATGCGCACGAAGTCCTTGCCATCGCTCGCCGAGGTGCAAAGGTAATTTTTCCTGATGTGTTCAAAATCTATAAAGAATTGGAACAGTCTTTCCTAAAATAACTCCAGTACATTTAAAGTATCAAAATGAAATCCGTTCCAACTTTTTTGGATTTTCAAAGAAGTTCGGAATGGATTCCATTTTTGTTTCATTTCAAGTTTTTGGAATCAATTCCATTCTTATTGACTTTCGTTGTTTTTTGAAGTCAAACTCTCCTTAAAAACAAAAATCGGGGCGTACAGGTGGTCAAGCTGTACGTCCCGTTTTTGTTTTTCTTTCGCACAAGGTGCCGTACCAAAAGCCCCTTGCACCACGCCGGAAGCCGCAGAGCAAACCAGATGCTGCTGCTTCCTTTTTGAAAAAAGAGAATGGAATGGAGGAATTTGAGTTTCCCTCGGAGGTCTTGCAGGAACCTCCGCAGCGTTGGTTAGATTTGACTAACCTTGCCGTGACAAAAGGATATCATAGTTTGTC
>CALDNF010000242.1 GCA_937917475.1 uncultured Faecalibacterium sp. | reverse complement strand
CCGTCTGGGGCGGTGCCGACAAGAGCCGGACCAAGAGCTTCCACACCACCGACGGCGGCGTTTATGGCCGGGACTATACCCTTGCCATCGACCTGCCTGCCATGGGCAGCCGGATGTTCCGACTCAGCCCGGAGGCTCTGCATCCGGATGCCGCCAAGGCCAGTGCCAACAAGGCCGCAGCCCAGAAACGCCGTGCCGCCCGGGCTCAGAAGCAGAATGCCGCATCCTCCAAAAAGTAATATTCAAGTCAAAATATCCCGTTTGCAGAAAATGCGGCGGGATATTTTGTTTTCGCCGCCCTGCCCGGGGTTGTCAGAGCCTGTTCTAATTGGTATACTGTAATATGAATGATTCTGTTCTTTTGAGAGGGGTTCTGATATGCCGAATCTTCTTCAAAAGCGGCAGCTCTCGCCCTTGGGCTGGGTGTCTGCCGCACTGGCTGCTGCCGGAGTCCTGCTTTGGGGGCTGGGGGCCGCAAACATTGGCTTTCCCTTTTATTTCCCGCTGCTGGGGCTCTGGTGCAGCTGCACTTTGTTCCTGCTCTCCTTCTGGGTGCTCCGGGTGGGCGGCGTGGAACTGGACCTGTTCCACAAAGCCGTCCTTGTGGCCTTTTGGGCCGGAGCTCTGGTTTATACCTATTGGGCTCTGGGGCGGCGGACTTTCATCTATGTCTGGGACTATGTGAACTACATTTCCAAACAATATGCCGTGGAAGCCGCCTTTGCCGCCAGCCCCCACGCCGGGTTTGCGGCAGTCTTTGGCTCTTTTGCCGAGGATTACACCAACTTCATCTCCCTGTTTACCGAGTTTCCCTTCTGCCTGACCGACCACACCGGCGACAGTTACGCTTTTGCACAGGTATTCTGCATCCTGCCTAGCCTGATGGTCCTGCTGGCCGGAGTGGTCATCAAAGTGGGGCAGCTGCTCCGGGTGCGGCATCGGTTCTGGTTCTTCCTCATCGGCCTGTCCTGGACCATCACCTATCCCTTCCTGCGGATGAGTGCCCTGCTGGCTCAGCCCGATTGGCTGGGGCTGGTGTTCGCCTTTGACATCTTCGTACTTACGCTTGATTTCCGCTTTGACCGGCTGGAGCCTGCCCGGTTTGTGCTGATCTTTCTCTCCACTGCCGCCATCATCCTGACCCGGCGGTGGTATCTGTATTTTGTGGTCGGATATTACTTTGCGTATGCATTGCTGGTGATTTTAAGCAGCATCCGGCTGGCAAAGACCGATAAAAAGGCCGCTCTGCTCCGGATGCGCAATCTGGTCTGTTTCGGCGTGGCAGCTCTTGCCGCCATGCTGGTACTGCTCTGGCCCATGGTCAGCAAAATTTTGTCCTTTGACTATGCGGGCCGTTACTCGTATTATAATGTGGGCGGCATGGCCGAAGAACTGCGCTACCATCTGATGCGGGTGGGCCTGCTCAATTTCATCCTCATCGGGCTGGGACTGTGGTTCTGCCGCAAGCGGAAAATGGCCGCTCTTCCCTGCCTTGCCGGGTGCGAGCTGCTGGTAAGCATGGTACTCTTTACCCGGGTGCAGAACTCCGGTTCTCACCAGATGCTTCTGTTCGTGCCGGGATGGTTACTGCTCTTCCTTGTGGGTGCCGCCGCTCTGGCCGAGGGTATCGAGCGGCACAAAGCCCTCAAGGCAGGCTATTGGGCCTTTACCATCCTCTTTGCTGTGTCGGTGCGGTGCTCCCCCCTGACGGTGCTGGCTTTGCCGGATCTTGTGCTGGACCACCTTTCCATCCCTGCCACGGCCTACTTTGTCAAGATGGACAAACTGACCTACGACCGAAAGGATCACGCTCAGATTCAAGCCCTGACCGACTGGCTGGACGCAAACCTTTCCGAGGGGGAGACCGCTTACATGATCCCCAACGATATGTTCTATAACCCCGACCATTTCAGAAACTGCGACCTGCCCGAGCAGCGGCTGACCGGCAAACTCATGGACAGCTTTTCGGTGCCGGGCACCCACAACTTCCCCATGCAGTTCTTTGAAGCAAAATATGTCCTCACTGCGGACCCCTTCCCCCAGACTTACGTCTTTGAGGGAGAGCTGTCCCACGTTTTCAACCAGCAGTTCCTTGCCCTGCGGGACGGCTGCTTTGCTCAGGTAAAGAGCTTCGACATGGGCAATGGCACGGTCTTTACGGTATGGGAGCGGACTGCCGCCCCCACCCGGGAAGAGATCGAAGGCTATCTCTCTGCTTTTGCCGCCGAGGATGCTCAGTATCCCGAGATGTTCTCCCAGCTGGCAGAGCAATGGATGCAGGCCCGGGGCCTGTGATAAATAGAGGATAAAAAGGAGTATTTGAATTATGGAAACCAAGAGAACCAATCTTCCCAAAGCTGCCCTCGGTCAGTACAAAGGTCTGGCCGTCACCCGTCATGTCCGCCCGGTGACCGAGCAGACGCTGGATCAGGAAATGATGCATCAGGTCCGCACCCACGCCGTCTACCACAACTCCGATGCCCCCGCCAAAGCCGGAGACCGGGTGCTTTTGAACTTTGTCGGCTACATGGACGGTAAGGAGATTCCCGACAGCCGGATGGAAAAGGTGATGGTGGTGCTGGGCGACGGCAAACTGATGCCCGATGCCGAGAAGGCCATCTACGGCCACAAGGCCGGCGAGGTCTTCCGGTTCGATTTCACCTACCCCGCCGATTTCCGGGTGGAGGAGTTGTCCGGCAAGACCGCACAGTTTGAGATCGACCTGAAGTCGGTCGCCGAAAAGCACACCCCCGAACTGAACGATGCCTTTGCCAAAGCACAGGGCTATGAATCCCTTGCTGCCATGCGGGAGGCGTTCCGGGCCAAGAAGCGAGCCGTCCACGAAGCCGGTGCCGACCGTACCGCCGGGATGAAACTGCTGGAAATGGCCGGTGCCAACCTGACTGTAGACCTGCCCGCCGCCATGCTAGACCGTGCTGCCGCAAAGGAAATGGACGCTTTGAATCAGCGGCTTGCAAAGAGCAAGCTGAGTCTGGAAGACCACTGCAAGAAGCAGAACACCACCCCCGCCGCTCTGGAAAAGGGCTACCGGGATGAGGCTGAGAAGCGAATTCGGGTCATGCTGGCCGCCCGTGCCATCGCCGATGCTGAGGGCATCACCGTGCGGCCGGAAGAGGTCAACGCCGAGTATCAGCGGCTGTCTCAGTTGCAGGACACCCCCGTGGCCGACATCCGCAAGGCCCTGCCCGAAGAGGCCGTCGCCACCGCCCTTGCCGCACAGAAGGTCCAGAAGTTCCTGCTGGACAACGCCATGGTCACCACCGTGACCGACCCCGCCGAAAAGGAGTGAGCGTGAAATGAGTATCTTCACCAGATACGCCATGGATGCCCTGATGAAAACATCGCATCCCGAAATCAACCGCCGTCAGTGCTGGAATCTCCATCCCCACCGCACCCCCTGCACCGCCTGCAAGGACATCTGCCCTTACGGTGATCAGATCTTTACACGCCCCAACCTCGTCAAGGATTGGGACCCCTGCACCGACTGCGGGCTCTGTGTTTCCGCCTGCCGGAGCGGCTGCATCGTCCCCTCTCCGGAACAGGTCCAGCGGGACACCTCCCCGGCGGACACCGACAACGACACCCTCTGGATCGGCTGCGAGAAGAGCGACCGGAAAAACACCGTGGTCCGCAGCTGCATCGCCGCTCTCTCTTGGGAGACTCTGGCCTATCTTGCCCTGAACAAAAAGATTGTGCTGGACCTGACCCCCTGCGGCGAGTGTGAAAACGACATCTGCGCTGCACAGCTCCGCAAGGAACTGACCCGGCTGGTGGAATTCTTTGGTCAGCCCCTCTTTGAGGCCCGGTTCACACTGGCCTACAACGAGGAGGATGCCCCCTTCCATGTACAGGAGCTCTCCCGCCGGGAGATGTTCTCCCATATGACGCAGGGTTCCAAAGCCGGCACCAAGCAGCTGCTCCGGATGCTGCCCGGCCTGCGCAGCGATGACGACGGAGCCGTGGATTTCCGTCTGATGCTCCATCAGCGGACAAAGCAGCTCAAAGCCGCCTTAGAAACGCCCCTGCACTACGGCTACTACCTGCCCGCCTTTACCGACAAGTGCTTCGGCTGCGGCAAATGTGAAAAAGCCTGCCGGGCCGGTGCACTTAAATTGGAGGATCTGCCCGACGGTCAGACCCGGATGGTGGTCACTCCATGGAAGTGCAGCGAGTGCGGTGTCTGCGTCTCATCCTGCTCCAGCCACGGCATCGATGGGCTCAAGCTCCGGCAGCTGACCACGCTGGGCCCGGTGAGCGTCCACAAATGCACCAAGACCCTTTGCAAGGAGTGCGGCAAGCCCATCGCCCCGGACAGCGTGGACGGCCTGTGTTCGGTCTGCCGGATCAAGCTCCGCACCAAAAAACGGCAGGAGGAGGCCCTTGCCCGGGCCAAAGAACGTCAGGCAGAGCGGGAAGCCAAGCGTGCCGCCGAGGAAACTGCCAAAGCCGCTGCTGAGCAGCTTTCCGCCGAGGATGCCGCTGCTGTTTCTGCCGCCGAAGCTGCCCCTGCTCCGGTGCCGGACGCACCGGCTGCTCCGGCGAGTTCCGCCGTTTCCGGGGCTGAAACGGAAGCATTGTAAACGAAGTGGAATTTTTTCCGTAATTTTCACTTGCTGTTCATTGACATTTTTCCGGCCCTCAACTACAATAGCGAGTGTACCTTGTGTTTACTTTCACAAAGAGCCTCGTCGGCTCTTCCAAATAAAAAGGAATGAAATTAATACATGACAATGGAACAGAACGGTCTTTACGCCTCTCAGGCACGCCCCTGGATGAAATATTACGATCCCCGCTTCATCGACCAGCCCCTGCCGGAGTGCTCTGCATTTGAATATGTCTGCCAGCAGAACAAGAATCATCTCGGTTCCGCCGCACTGGAATATTACGGCCGGAAAATCACCTATGCTGATTTTATCGTCAATGTCAAAAAGACAGCCGCCGCCTTCCGTGCGCTGGGCATGAAGAAGGGTGATATTGCCACAGTGGTCAGCGTCATGACGCCGGAGGTCATCTATGCGTTCTATGCCGCAGACCTCATCGGTGCCACCCTCAATCTGGTGGACCCCCGCTACAGCGAGGAGGGCATCCGGGAATACATCGAAGAGGTGGATTCCCACCTGCTGCTCTGCCTGAACGTGGTCTATGACCGTTGCCGCAATGCCGCAAAGCGCACGCATGTGGAGCGTGTGGTGGTGCTTTCCCCTGCCGATTCTCTGCCCCTGCCCATGGCCATTGGCTACAAGCTGACCAGTCCGGACCGGAACCGCTACGATTCCAACGTCATCCACTGGAAGCAGATGATCGAGGAAGGCAAAAATTCCAGCACCGCCGCCGAGCCCTATGACCCGGACCACGCCTGCGTGGTAGTCCATACCGGCGGTACCACCGGCTCCCCCAAGGGCGTCATGCTCACCGACCAGAACTTCAACGCCATTGCGCAGCAGTTTGCCGCCTATGACAATCTGTTCTCCCGGGGACAGCACCTGATGAACATCATGCCTCCCTTCATCGCCTACGGCTATGCCTGCGGCGTGCATCTGCCGCTGGTGCTGGGGCTTACCGTCATCATCATCCCCAATCTGGACCCCGCCAAACTGGGCAGCCTGATCCTCAAGTATAAGCCTGAGCATATGTTCGGCGTTCCGGCCCATTATCAGCAGATGGCCGCAGACCCCAAGCTGAAGGACAAAGACCTCTCCTTCATCCGGAACTATGCCGCCGGCGGCGATGCCATTGCGCAGGGCGCAGAGCACGTCGTCAATGAGTTCCTTGCCGCCCATGGTGTGAAATATCCGCTGGCAAAGGGCTACGGCATGACCGAGGTCTCTTCCGCTGCCACTGCTGCGGGCGGCTTCAACAACAAGCCCGGCAGTGTGGGCATCCCGCTGGTGGGCACGCTGGTAGCCGTCTTCGAGCCCGGCACCGATAAGGAGCTGCCCATCGGTCAGCGGGGTGAGCTGTGCATCTCCGGCCCCGGTGTCATGAAGGGCTATTACAACAAGCCCGATGAGACCGCCATGATCCTGCGCAAGCACCCCGATGGACGGATCTGGGTCCACACCGGAGACATCGGCTATCTGGATGAGGACGGCTACGTCTTCCTGGATTCCCGCATCAAACGTCTCATCATCCGCCATGACGGCTTTAAGATCTTCCCCTCCATGATCGAAAATGTCATCAGTCAGCATCCCGCCGTGCATCAGTGCTCGGTGGTGGGCTGTGTGGACAAAGACCATGTGCAGGGCCGGCTCCCCTTTGTGTATATCGTGCTCACCCCCGCCGCTGCTGCTTCCCGCAAGAAAAAGCAGATCATCAGCGAGCTGCGGAAGATGTGCGCCGAGGAACTGCCGGAATACGTGCAGCCCGTTGCCTACAAAGTTCTGCCCGAAATGCCCCTGACTGCGGCTGCAAAATTTGACTACCGCACGCTGGAGCAGGAGATCAGCCCCCGCGATTATTGATGAGAAGAAAGGAAACCATATCATGAACAAGAAAATCGTCAGTCTGGCCCTGTCGGCTGCACTGATCTTCTCCGCTCTCAGTGTCCCGGCATTTGCTGCCGAGGGCGATGCTGAACCAGAAACCCTGCCCGAAGCTTCCGCTTCCACCGAAACCGTCTCCGAAGAGGAGAACGCCGAGGGTGATCTGGTCATCGTTCTGCCTTCCGCTTCTGAGTCTGCTGCCTCTTCTGAGGCCCCGGCTGCTTCTTCCGAGGCAGCTGCTCCCGCTGCTGAACCTGCCGCTGAGAGTAAGACCGCTGCCGAGAGCGCAGAACCCGCCGATACAAAAAATTCCTTTACCTACGTTGCTCTTGGCGACAGCATCTGCTCCGGCGTGGGTCTGGTGAATGTCCAGTACGGCACTTCTCTGATGGATCTGGACGTGGCCTACAATTTTGAGGGCTACCCCGATCAGTGCTATGTAGCACAGGTGGGCAAGACCTTTGATCTGGACCGTCAGCACGCCATCAATCTGGGTCTGCCCGCTCTGATGAGCAGCGATCTGGTGGAAATGGTGCGGGATGGCAAGATGTCCAGCATGAATATGCTCTCCGGTTGCGAGTACAATTACCCTCAGTTCCGGGATTACATCAGCAAAGCCGACGTGATCTCCATCCAGATTGGCTCCAACGACGCTCTGGTGCCCTGCATCGTGGCACTGGGCAACGCCACCAACTGGAAGAGCGAGGATCTGGCATCCGTGGTGCTGAGCGGCAACCTGCGCAAGCTGGACAGTGAGACCTTCAATGCCCTGTCCAAGAGCCTGAAGAAGTTCCAGCTGACCAACGAAGAGATCAACGCCACCTGGAAGCTGCTGACCACCGGCATGAACGACATCTGTAAGGAAGCTTACCCCAATGCTTCTTCCAACCTGCGCACCGTCGTGGAAGAGATCCGGAAGATCAATCCCGATGCACAGATCATCCTGCTGGGCTACACCAACCCCGTGCCTCTGCTGTCCTGCTGGAGCAGCTACTTCAACAAGATGAACAAGTACGAGAAGGAGCTTGCCAGCGTCTATGACTTGACCTATGTGGGCATCCCCTGGACTCAGACCGTTGTGGACGGCCACCCCACCCCCGCAGGCCATAAGTACATCGCCCGCCAGATCTCCAAGGCCATCAAGACCTACCAGAAGAGCCACACCTGATCTTACATAAAAAAGCCTGCCGGTTTTGCTTCCGGCAGGCTTTTTTGCGTCTTGATGCCTTTTCTTGTTTATTCCTCGGCCCAGTCCCGGCTGCGCTCCACAGCACGATGCCACTGATGCAGCAGCTTTTCCCGCTGAGTTTTCTCCATGGCCGGAGTGTACTCCACTTCACAGTTCCAGAGAGATTTCAGCTCTTCCGGGTCCTTCCAGACCCCCACCGCAAGGCCGGCCAGATAGGCAGCTCCCAGAGCCGTCGTCTCCCGGATGACCGGACGGCGGACTCTGCAGCCGATGATATCTGCCTGAAATTGCATCAGGAACTTGTCCCGGCTGGCTCCGCCGTCCGCCCGCAGAGCTGTGAGCCGGAGCCCGGTATCGGCCTCCATGGCCTGCACAAGGTCCGCCACCTGATAAGCAATGGACTCCTGTGCCGCCCGGATGATGTGCTCCCGCCGGGTGCCCCGGGTAATGCCTACGATACAGCCCCGGGCCCGCATATCCCAGTTGGGAGCTCCCAGACCGGTGAAGGCGGGCACCAGATAGACCCCGCCGTTGTCCGGCACCTTCTGGGCGTAATATTCCGCATCCCGGCTCTCGCTGAAGAGCCGAAGCTCATCCCGGAGCCACTGGATGACTGCGCCGCCCACGAACACCGAGCCTTCCAGCGCATACTGGACGCTGCCTTGGGGCGTAGCTGCAAGGGTGGTCACCAGACCGTTCCGGCTCTCACAGGGTGTTTCGCCGGTGTTCATCAGCAAAAAGCAGCCGGTGCCATAGGTATTTTTGGCCTCGCCGGGGGCAAAACAGGTCTGACCAAACAGAGCCGCCTGCTGGTCGCCTGCAATGCCCGCAATGGGCACCTGCACACCCTGAATTTCCGTGGTGCCGTAAATTTCGCTGGAAGAGCGCACCGCAGGCAGCATGGCCCGTGGGATGTTCAACGCCTGCAGCAGGGTCTCGTCCCAATCCAGCTTATGGATATCGAACAGCATGGTGCGGGAGGCGTTGGTGCGGTCGGTGGCGTGGACAGACCCTCCGGTCAGTTTCCAGAGCAGCCAGCTGTCCACGGTGCCGAAGAGGATCTCCCCCTTTTCCGCCCGCTCCTGTGCACCGGGCACCTGATCAAGGATCCATCGGATCTTTGTGGCCGAAAAATAGGCATCCGGCACAAGGCCGGTGGTCTGCCGGATATGGTCTCCAAGGCCCTGCGCCACCAGTCTGTCCACGATGGGGGCTGTGCGGCGGCATTGCCAGACGATGGCGTTATAGATGGGTGCTCCGGTATTTTTATCCCACAGGATCGTGGTTTCCCGCTGATTGGTAATACCAACGGCGGCGATGTCTGCGGCCCGGATGTTGCTCTGGGCGATCACCTCCATCATCACGGCGTACTGGCTGGACCAGATCTCCATGGGGTTGTGCTCCACCCAGCCCTCCCTGGGGTAAAACTGGGTAAACTCCTTCTGGCTGACGGCCACGATATTCTGCTGCTGGTCAAACAGGATAGCCCGGGAGCTGGTGGTGCCCTGATCAAGGGCGAGGATGTACTTTGGCATAAGCGTTTCCTCCTGAAATCCGAATCTGATTGCCACCAGTATACCAAATCCCACCGGGAAAGAAAAGCAAAGAAATCTTTGCCATTCTCACACATCCGGGGATTTGTCTATTGACAGGAATCGTTCTCATATGTTAACCTATAGAAACATTCTGGTGCTGTCCCTTCTGCGGAGTGCTCCGGATGAGAAGAAAAAACACAGGAAGAAAAAGGAGAATCACTCATGATGAAATCGCAAATGGTTCGCAAGATCAGCGCAGCCGTTGCCATGAGCCTGATCGTCGGCATTCTGCTGGCCGCCTGCGGTGGAAAATCCGCCCCGGCTTCCAGCGGCGAGACCAAGACTGGCTCTGCCGACGGTTTTGGCGGCACGGTCACTGCAACTCTGACCGTGGCCGAGGATGGCTCCATTGAGAGCTGCAAACTGGAAGGCCCCGATGAGACCGAGAACATCGGCGGTGCCGCTCTGGAAGAGCTGGCCGCACAGGTCGAGGCCGCTAACGGCCCCGACATCGACGGTGTGGCCGGTGCTACCGTGACCAGCAAGGCAGTCCGGAAAGCCGTTGCCGCCGCTCTTGGCGTGGAACTGACTGAGGAAGAGGCCCCTGCCTCTTCCGCCGCTCCTGCTGAGCCTGCTGCTGTCGTCCCCGTAGAGGGCGGCATCCAGATCGGTCAGGCTTATGCTGCCGCACACGGCACCAAGTGCTTCACCGAAGCCGTTGCCGTGGTAAAGGATGACGTGATCCTTGCCGCATACCTTGACGACTTCCAGTTCGTCGGCTCCGATGCTGACGTGACCCCTCTTCCCAATAGCGATTCCGACTTCGGCGCAGGCTATGCCGAGGGCAAAGTCCTGATCTCCAAGCGGGTCAATGCGGACTACTACAGCAAGATGATGGCTGAAAAGGGCGGTTCCACCGTTTCCATCGACGCAAACTTTGACGCTATCCAGAGCTTTGTGGTGGGCAAGACCATCTCTGAGCTGGAAGAGACCGCCGCCAAGGGTGCAGAGGCCGTGGATGCTGTTTCCGGTGCAACGCTGGTGGACACTGCCGGCTACCTCTCTGCCATTGTGGATGCCGCCAAGAACGCACAGGGCACGCAGGCTGTCGAGTTTAACGGCAGCTCTGAGGACCTCAAGCTGAACGTGGTCTATTCTGCCGCCAATGGCACCAATTGCTTCACCTCCGGCGCAGCCGTCACCAGCGGTGACACCATCGTTCTGACCTACATTGACGAGTTCCAGTTCATGGATGCCTCCACCGGTGTGGTTGGTGTGCCCAACAGCGACTCTGACTTTGCCGCAGGCTATGCTGACGGTCAGGTTCTGGTCTCCAAGCGGGTCAACACCGAGATCTACAGCAAAATGATGACCGACTATGCTGGTTCCACGGTTGCCATTGATGCAAACTACAACGCCATCCAGAATCACGTGGACGGCATGACCATTGCCGACGCTGAGGCCCTGAGCCAGGATGAGAAGGCTGTGGATGCCGTTTCCGGTGCAACGCTGGTCAACACCGCAAAATATGTGGGTGTTCTGGCCGAAGCTGCCAAACAGTAAGCTTTTATCTGCCCTTTGCCGCTTCCCATTCGGGAGGCGGTTTTTTGTATATTTTGTACAATTCCTTCATGCTATTTTTTACACTGCATAAAAAATTCATTAAAATCGTAAGAATTTTACATTGAATGATTTTTAACAATGTGGTAAAGTTATTGCAGAGAATCGGCCCGGAATACATTCGGGCCCATGTTACGGAAAAAATGGAGGAAATTCTATTATGGCTGATCGTATCGTTCTGAATACCATCTCTTATCATGGTCACGGTGCCATCGAGAACATCGTGCCTGAGCTGACTGCCCGTGGCTACAAGAAGGCTTTCGTCTGCTCTGACCCCGATCTGATCAAGTTCGGTGTCA
>CALDNF010000241.1 GCA_937917475.1 uncultured Faecalibacterium sp. | reverse complement strand
ACGGACGGCAGGCCGGTATGTAACGGAGGACACTATGCTGATCGAAAAGCTTCGTACCGCCACAGCGGAAAAGTTCGCAGCGGAATTCTTAGAGAAAATGCAGGGCATCGGGTACAGCCCGGCGCAGGTCGCCGAACTGCTGACCCGGCAGACAAAGGAGGAACCGAACCATGAGTGATATCCTGACCTGTGAGGGCTTATCCAAGCACTACGGTGCAAAAATTGCGCTGGACAATGTTGACTTGCACATCGGACTGGGAAAGATCGTCGGCCTGCTGGGCCCCAATGGCAGCGGTAAGACCACCCTCATCAAGCTGGCAAACGGTCTCTTGCAGCCCACCAGCGGCAGCATTAAAATCGCTGGCATGACGCCGGGCGCAGAGTCGAAAGCCATCGTCTCCTACCTGCCGGACGCCGACTGGCTCCCCGACTGGATGCGTGTGGAGCAGCTGGTGGAGATGTTCACCGACTTCTATAAAGATTTCGACTCGGCACGGGCAAATGAGATGCTGCAAAAGCTGAGCCTGCCGCCCAAAGCGGCTCTGAAGACCCTCTCGAAAGGCAACAAAGAGAAAGTCCAGCTCATCCTCGCCATGAGCCGGAATGCCCGGCTTTACCTGCTGGATGAGCCTATCGGCGGCGTAGACCCGGCGGCACGGGATTACATCCTGCACACGATTTTGTCCAATTACAGCAAGGACGCAACCGTCCTCATTTCCACCCACCTCATCGAGGACATCGAGCCGGTGCTGGACGAGGCCGTCTTCCTGAAAGAGGGAAGAGTGTTCGCCCACCGCAATGTGGACGATATCCGTGAGAACGAGGGAATGAGCGTCGATGCGTATTTCCGGGAGGTATTCAAATGCTGAAAAATTTGCTGAAATATGAGTTCAAGGCCACCAGCCGCACCTACGGCGGCCTGTATCTGGCGTGGGTGCTGGTGGCACTTCTGCTGGGTATTTCGATGCGTCAGGACGTCGGCGGCTGGCAGCTCTGGTATACCCTGATGTTCGTCTATGCTGCCATCACGATTGCGGTCGGCGTAGTCTGCATCATGACCATCATCCAGCGTTTCACGAAAAACCTGCTGGGGCGTGAGGGCTATCTGATGCACACTCTCCCGGTAAACGAGTATCAGCTCGTTGGCTCCAAGCTCATCTCCAGCCTTGTCTGGGTCGTGTGCAGTGCCGTCGTCGGCCTGCTGTCCACCCTGATGCTGGTGGTCGGTCTCTGCGCCTTTCAGCATCAGGCGGTGGATTTTGTGACCGTCACCGACAGCAGAGGGCAGACCGTCACCTATAATACATGGGTCGATGTCTGGAACCTCATCCGGGAGGCGTTCGCTCAGCTGGGCGGAAAGTTCTGGACTTCGGTTGCATGGTCTGTGCTGGTCGGTCTGGCGGCTGTGGCCGCCCTCATCCTCTGCGTCTATGCGGCCTGCATGGTCGGCCACCTGTTCAAAAAACATACCACGGTTGCAAGCATCGTGGCGTTCTTCCTGTTCCAGACGGTGCAGGGCAAACTGGGCGGCAACGGCGGCTTCGGCAGTCTGATTCGCATCACCGTCAATTCGGCGAATGTCTGGCCGGATACGGCTGCGGTAAGCTACCCGTGGATCAATCTTGTCATCATGGCCGCCTTCGGCGCAGTCTATTTCTTCGCCGCAAGCTGGCTGATGAAGAATAAGCTGGACTTGGAGTAAGCAAAATAAACAACACGGCTGCTGCATGGTACACACCACACAACAGCCGTGTTTTGTTATCTTAAAATCTGGTCTGCCCAATTCAAAATCAGCTCAGCATCCCGGATGGCTTGTAAAGCGTGACGTTCTTCGAGAAACATCTCGTTAGGATACCGTGCTGCAACGCCATAGGGCGTCAACGCATCGGCAGCATCATAAAGCGCATCACTGACGGGAACGGAATTGTGAATCTGGTCGAGCAGAAAGGATAGGTCATGCCGTTTCGGAAGTCCGCCCGGACAACCCAGTGAGACGATGACGGATTTGATGGCTTTTTCCGCAGCCTGCTGACAATGGTAACAGATGATTTCGAGCGGTTTGGGATAGAGGGCATCATAAAGATGTTTCGCTACGATAAAGTCCTCTTGAGCAAAGTCAAGCCAGCTTTTTGTCTCGGATGTCATACAGAAGGACTCCTTTCTGATAGACTTCGCTTTCGACGGAGGGTTCCTGACGGCGTGCTTCAAAACGGCTCTGCGTACCAACGAGGATATCGACCGGACGCTGCTTGACTCCTCGGATGGAGCGGTAAGCTTTGGTAGTCAGGGAAGGAATATCGTTCTGGGAGTCGTCCACGACGATATAAAAATCAAAGTCACTGTCCGGCTGCTGCCGCCCCTCGGCAAAAGAACCAAACAGATAAATGCGGACAGGAGCAAGCTGCTGGATAAACTGGTCTTTTAAAAGTTCGATCTCATTGGTCGGCATGCTGTCCCCTCCCTTCCTGCTTCTGATTTTATTGTAGCAGAAGAAATTGAAAAAATCAACGCAGAGAAATGATTTCAAAGAAAAAAGCCATACTTCATCCGAAGCATGGCTTTGATGGGTGCGATACGAGTTTTACTTTGCCAGTGCGGCTTTGATGTTGGAGAGCACGGTGTCGCTGTTCTCACAGCAGACCATGACCACCTCACCGGTGGGGACGGTCTCGACCTTGGCGGCCTTGGCGATCTGATACTGGTCATCAAGGTAGTGCTCCATGGCCTGCTGCTGGCCCAGCACATAGCCTTCCAGCGCATCCACCACTTCCTGTGTTTTGCCCTCGGCGGGCTTGACGATGGCGATGCCGTAGCTCTGGACCATCATGGACGAGACGGAGGCAGCAAACCCGGTGCAGCTGTCCTCTTCCAGACCCAGCAGGGGCAGCAGCATGTTCTGGATCTCATCCTCCAGCTGGTCGGCTTCATATTCGGTGCTGTAGCCGTCCTGAGCGGTGAATTTTCCGTCCTCGCTCTTGGAGAAGATCATATAATATTCGTTGTCCTCCTCGGGGCGGGCGTCGTGGAGGATCTGGGTGTAATCCTTGGGTGCTGCGGGCTGGGACGCAGAGGGTTTGCCGGAAGAGCAGCCCACAAGGGCAAACAAAACCAGACCTGCCAGCAGGGTTGCAATGATCCGTTTCATAAATCGTATCCTTTCGTTGTACAGTGTGCAGCTAGTATTCGCATTTTTGCGTCTGCTATACGGAATACGAATCACAGGGGCAGAAGATTGCGCCGGACGGCGGGGGAGAGATGTAACACTTCTGTGAACGGCGAGCCTTACAGCATCAAGGCTTCCAGATCGCCGTGGTTGACGGGGGTGGAAAGGATGATCTGGGTGCTGGTGGTGCCAAGCTCCTGGAAGTGGAGGATCAGATGTTCCAGCTGAGGCATACTGCCGCAGCTGACCTTGATAAGGAAGGTATAGGCACCGGTGACATGGTAGCATTGCAGCACTTCTTTGCTGTTCTGCATAAAGGCCACCAGCTCGTCCCGGTGGGCGGGCGGCACCGACAGGCTGATGAGGGCATCCACATACACCCGGTCGGCCGGGCGGTTCAGCTTGACGGTATAGCCGCTGATGATGCCGTCAGTCTCAAGCTTGTGGATGCGGCTGGAAACAGCCGGGCTGGTCAGTGCCACCTGCTCGGCGATCTCCTTCACCGGCATCCGGGCGTTCTTTGCAAGAAGGGATAGGATCTTGCGGTCAAGGTCGTCCATAAAAAGTAACTCCTTTTTGAATTCTGTTGAATTTCATAAAAATTTCTGAAAGTAAAGTTTTGTTGTTGTACCAAACGTACAAACCTCGAAAAAGGTCGTTTTCGAATCGCTTGCATTAATTATATAAAGTTTTGCTCAAAATGTAAAGTGTGAATTTAAAGCAAAAGCAAAAATTTTGGTTTGACAAGAAAGAAAAAATGGGTATAATACTCATTGCGGGGTCAAACTGTGAGTACAGCAGCACGAAATGATGTGCAAAATGACCGCCGCCTGAAATTTGAGATTCCCAACTTTATATACTTTCCCACCCCTCTATACACAAAAACCCG
>CALDNF010000240.1 GCA_937917475.1 uncultured Faecalibacterium sp. | reverse complement strand
AGTTCCCGGGCCTGACCGGTATGGAGAAGATGGCTTCCATCATGCAGAAGCTCCGTGACGATCCCCCGGCAGAGCTGGCTGGCCACAAGGTGGTCAAGGTCACCGATTACAAGAAGCCCGAGGAGACCGGCCTGCCTGCAGCCAATGTTCTGATCTATGGTCTGGACGACGGCTCCACTGTGGTGGTCCGTCCCTCCGGCACCGAGCCCAAGATCAAGACCTACTTCACCACGCTGGGCAAGGATCTGGCTGAGGCACAGGCTGAGAAGGATGCTCTGGCTGCTGCCGTGGCACCTATCCTTGCATAAAAATTCAAAAAATTTCATCTTTTGAGATTTCTGCCCCTGCACAAGCTTTTAAGCCCGGTGCAGGGGCATTTTTGCGCCTTGCGGCGGTTGCAGTTTGCAGGGCTTTACGTTATAATAAACAGTGTATAAATATCGCCGGGGGCCCGGTGCGGCTTCTGGCGGGAATCTGAAAACAGGGCAGGTGCAGAAATTGGAAAAGCAGGTAACAGCTGTGCTGGTGGCAGCGGGCTCCTCTACCCGGATGGGGTTCGACAAACTCAGCTTTGATCTGGGCGGCGAAACGGTGCTCCGGCGGAGCATCCGTGCCTTTGAAAACTGTCCGCTGGTGAGCGAGATCGTTCTGGTGGCGGGCAAAAACCGGGATTATGTGGAAGCGCAGGCTGCTGCCTGCACAAAGCCGGTGAAGATCGTATCCGGCGGAGCCACCCGGGCCGAGAGCGCAAAGAACGGCGTTCTGGCTGCGGGGGGAGAGCTGGTGGCAGTCCACGATGCTGCTCGTCCCTTTGTGAGCGAGGCTGTCATCGAAGCTGTCATCACGGCGGCGGCAAAGTGCGGTGCGGCGGCTCCGGCGGTGCCGGTGAAGGATACAGTCAAGCGGGCGGTGTGTGGCGACGGAAAGACCGTCCCGGCAGACTGCCTTGTGGCAGACACCCCGGACCGCAGCACCCTTTACGCCGTGCAGACCCCGCAGTGCTTTGACCGGAAGGAATATCTGGCGGCACTGGAGGAGCTGGACGAAGAAAAGGCCCGGCTTGTCACCGATGACTGCAGTCTGTTTGAACTGACCGGACGCCCGGTGACCCTGACACAGGGCGATTATGCAAACCTGAAAATTACGACCCGGGAGGATCTGCCCCGACCGGAGAAAGAGGAGAATACAATGCGCATTGGTCATGGTTACGATGTTCACCGTCTGGTCGAGGGCCGCAAACTCATCATGGGCGGCGTTGAGATCCCTTATGAGAAGGGCCTGCTGGGGCACTCCGATGCCGATGTTCTGGCCCACGCCGTAATGGACGCTGTGCTGGGTGCGGCCGCTCTGGGCGATATTGGCAAACATTTCCCGGATACTGCCGCTGAGTATGCCGGTGCGGACAGCCTGGTACTGGCCCGCCGGGTGGCCGGGATCCTGCACGAGAACGGCTGGAA
>CALDNF010000239.1 GCA_937917475.1 uncultured Faecalibacterium sp. | reverse complement strand
CCCATGTGCCAGCGAATCGCCAGCACTTCTTTGTCGGTCAAGTGCAACCATTTCTGGATCAGAATGACCGATTCCTCGCCGTGCCCCAGCATCCGGGTGTCCTCGTAGCGATACCCGCCATCCGGCTTCTCAATGTACTTCCCAGCTTTGCAGACATCATGCAGAAGGGCCGCAACCATGACCGCCCGTTTGTCGCAATTCTTGAACCTCGGCGTTTCGCACAGTTCCATTGCGGCCTTTGCTACGTTGAGGGAGTGGATCAGCAGACCTCCCGGGACATTCATGTGATGCTTTGCACTGGCCGGGCTGGTGAAGAATCCGATTTCATCAAGCACCCGCCACAGAGCCAGACTGCCCATTCGTTCTCCGACTGCGTCGCAGAACATCTGGTAGTATTGCTCTTTCGGGGAATATACGCCTTGTCCTTCCATGCCGTGTTCCTCCCGATTCAGGCTCCACTCAGAGCCAGCGTGGGCTGATCTGCCGTGCCTGCGTTTTCACTGTCTCCCGGGGCAATCTCGTCGGTGTTGGTCTCCAACGCCTGTTCCAGTGCCAAATCCAGTCCGATCTTCACATCCCGCAGCAGCTTTTTGGCTTTCTCTTTGTCATTGTCACAAGCCTCAGCAACAACGTGTGCCGTCGCCGCAACAGCAAGGTTCACCAGCGTTTCATCGTCGCCATGCGCCCACAGGTCAACACGGTTATTTTTCAGTTCCACAGAAAAGCCAATTTTCTTCTCATCGTTCATCATGCTAATGCTCCTTCTTTTGGTGGGTGAATATTCGATTTCTGGCGGTACGCCCCGGGGTTAGCACCGGGCGGAAGGGAATGCACCCCCTCCTGCACTGGCCGTACCATATAAAGGCGGTGTCGGACATGAAACCGCCTTGCCCATACGGGCCGCCCCGCCGTATTCTTTCTGCCCCCAGCTGGTAAGGCCCCGGCCTTGCGGTAGCCGGGCGGTCTGTCTGCGCCCCAGATAAACCGCATGGTGGGCGGGTAGGTCTGCCCATGCCCGGAAGTTCACTCTTCAACGTGCTCTTCCTGTTTCATCTTGTCTATGTACTGTTGCGCCAGATCGTGAACCTGCTCTTTGAACACCGCTCGCTTGCGGCGTTCCAGCAGTTCAAAGACTCCGGCGCAGATCAGCACGGTTGCAACTCCAACTGTCACGATCAACCCCGTCCATTCCATTTGTGCAATCTCTCCATGAGTTCCTTTATCATATTCCATCTGTGTTCCGCTACCATCTTCCAGTATCTAGCCGATCTGGACATCTCAAGAAATGCCTCCTGTGCTTCTTTCTTGTCGTAGTGGTTCAGGATACCCCACAAAAGGAAAATGGCCGTGGCTGCATCCGTCGCAATCCTAACCGCCAAATCGGGGATGCCGATGTAATGCAGCCAAATTGCAAGCTCAAGCATTTTTTCTATTCCTTTCGCAACCTCTGCTTTCGTGGTACAATGAGCACGGAAAGGAGGTGATTTTATGACCGACCGTCAGAAGTTGGTTTACGATCTTGCATTGCAGCACGTTTCGGCCGAATTGGTAAACGGCGTTCCGCTCGATAAGAACCCCGCTGCTTACGCATTGGATGCCTTTACCGGGTATGTTTCTCTCTATGCGGCAATGGACAAGGAAACATTGGATGCCGCTCTTGCAACGCTCAAAAAGGTTTAATCTCCACCTTTTGAAGTAGTGCAGCTCTCTCAATTCTACCTTTTGCTTCATCCAATCGCACAAGTAGAACTGTGAGCAGAACCCGCATTTCCCCGTATGAAAGCTCCTGCTCTTGGCATTTTGCGAGAATGTCATTTGCAAGGGCTTTCATACTTTCGTCATCCATGTCCCTTAAATCTTTTTTCATGGTCGCTCCTTCACTCTTTCATCCCGCCGGGGTAATCCGCCTGATACCGCAGCCGCTGCTTTGTTTTGTAAAGCCGTTGCTGCCCCAGCACTGCGCTGTATCCTGCACGGCCATTCTGATCCATCTTGCCGGTATCTCCACGCTTCAACTCTTTATAGATGGTGGAGAAGTTGA
>CALDNF010000238.1 GCA_937917475.1 uncultured Faecalibacterium sp. | reverse complement strand
GCCAGCTTGCGGCCTGCCAGCACCTTGGTTTTTGCCATGGTGATGGGGGTCTCGATCTCTACCTCTTCCAGAGGCAGGTCACGAGTGGCCTCGTAGCAGAGCAGGGTTGCGATCTCGCCGACCAGATCACGGAATTCCTTGGTGCCGGTCTGCTTGTTGCGCAGCAGGCTGATCTTGTGCTGCAGCAGGGGATGCTCAACGATCATGGGGGTCATAATAAACACGCTCCTTATTTCAAATAGATGTTCTCTATCGGATACGATTTTATCGATTTTCGATCTCCGCCAGCTTTGCCACACGGCGGGCATGACGGCCGCCCTCATACTCAGTGTGCAGGAAGATGTCCACCAGCTGGATGGCAAGACCTGCGCCCACCACACGGCCGCCCAGGCACAGGGCGTTGGCATCGTTGTGGCGGCGGGTATATTCACAGCTGAAGCTGTCAGAGCAGCAGCAGGCACGGATGCCCTTGACCTTGTTTGCGGCCATGCTCATGCCGACGCCGGTGCCGCAGAACAGCAGTGCCTTTTCACACTGGCCGCTCACAACGGCATCGCAGGCAGGCAGTGCCATGTCAGGATAATCTACGCTGGCAGTGCTGTTGGTGCCAAAGTCGATGTACTCAATGCCCTGCTCGTCCAGATGGGCCTTGACTGCTTCTTTCAGTTCAAATCCGCCGTGGTCGGCGGCAAGTGCGATGGGTTTTGCCATGATAGTTGTCCTTTCCGATTGTGTGTGGATCGTTCAGTTTTCCTTGTGGGCGGCTTCGGCAGCAAGACGCTCTGCACGCTCCCGCTCAGCCTGACTCAGCCGGTGGTAGTCGGGCAGAAGTGCTTCGGGCAGAACCGCCTCATTGCGCTGGGCCATCTGCCGGGCCACCAGTGCCACGGCGGCGGCACGGCCTCCCCGCAGTGCGGGCGGAACCGTAGCAACGCCGGGGACATCGCCGTATTTATTATAGCACAGAGCTGCGCCATCACCAACAAAAAACAGGGGCTTTTTGCAATTTTCTACAAATTGGGCAAGATCAGCTACGGCCCGGGCGTCATCCTCCATCAGACGGGTGTGGGTGCCAAGGTCAAAAGCGGCACTGTATACCTGCGCCCGGCGTGCGTCCAGCGCACAGAGCACCGTGCCTTCGCCGGTGTGGGCTGCAGCAAGGGCTTCCAATGTGGACACCGGGGCACAAAGGGTCTCCCGGGGAAAAGCCAACCCCTTGACGGCGGCAAGGCCGATCCGCAGACCGGTAAAGCTGCCGGGACCTGCGTTCACGCCGTAAAGGTCGATGTCGGCGCAGGTCATGCCGCAGAGCTTCAGACAACCGTCGATCAAGGGCATCAGGGTCTCGCTGTGGGTCATTCCTGCATCCAGATAACATTCGTAAAGCAGCCGGTCATCCTGCATCAGGGCAACACCCACAGTTTTGCCGGCAGTATCAACAGCCAGAATATTCATAGCGTGACCCCCTTGATGGTGATGCGGCGGGTGGTATCGTCCAGCCGCTCGATGTGAATGGTGATCGGGTTTTCGAGGGCCAGCAGGTCGGCGAAGTTTTCGCTCCACTCGGCAGCAACGATGGCACCCTGATCGAGATAATCATAAAAACCGGCGGCACAGAGGTCATTCTCGGTGGAGATCCGGTACAGATCAAAGTGGGCAAAGGGCTTGGGGCCCCGGTAATAATTGACGATGGCAAAGGTGGGGCTGCTGACTGGGTCGGTACAGCCAAGGCCCTCGGCAATGCCCTCGCAGAAAGCGGTCTTGCCGGCCCCCAGACCGCCGGTAAAGGCAATGAGGGAACCGGGAGCCAGCACAGCAGCCAGCTTCTGCCCCAGCGCAACGGTCTCGGAGCGGGAATGGGAGATAAATTCAGACATGGGTAATACCTCGTGTAACAAAAAAGGGACGGCAGAATTCTGCCATCCCTTAGTATAGTATAAATCGCAAAAAAGTGCAACGCCGTTATGCAGCAGGCCGGAGATCGGTCCGGTCAGCAGTATCGTGGGAGTCCGGAGTGCCCTGTGCCGCAGCCTGTTCGGCCTGCAAAGACTGGATGTAGCTGGATTCCGGGAGCTTGGCCCGGGTGTCGCCGTAGAGGAGCGGATAGGCGGCGGTGGCATGAGGGCGGCGTCCGCCCTGTGCCCGATACCAGACCAGATCGTTTGCGCCATAGGTGGACTTTGCGTGGTTGAGGGACTGCTCGATGGTTTGCCCTAGCACCAGCTGATTGACCGTGTCCCACAGCATACTGCGGGAGTAGACGGTGTATACGTTGTTGACGTAGCCTACCACAGCCTTGGCACCGGCAGCAAGCAGGGAATCCGCCATGGAGCTGTCCACACTGCCATCAATGCCGCCGAACTCACAGGTCTCAGAGAGGACGATGGTGTGTTCCATGTGGTTGAAGAAATAGGAAGCCCGGAAAAAATCAGGCGTGACCGAGTACAGGCCGTTGATCTTGATGATCCGGTGGCTCAGCAGGTCAAAACCATAGCGCAGATCTTTGTAAGGGGCGGCTTCCTCGGTCAGCAGGATCACGGGCTTTGTCGCAGTCCGTTTCCAGAGCAGACCGTAAGAGTAGGTGTAATAGGCACCGTGGGCACTGAGGATGCACAGATCATAGTCTCCCATCTTCCGCAGGTCGTCCACGGTGACGGTAGTGTTGAGGTTCGTGTTCAGGCCCACCGCAGTCCAGAAGCCCTTCATGTAATTATAATAAGGGTAGCGGGAACTGTTCACGGTGTTGTCAAAGGCATAATAGATCATGGCTGTGCCAAAATCTTCTACTTTGTTCTTTTTCAGGTCAGTCAGGGTCAGGGTGCCATCCACCGGCTGTGTGACCGCAGGAACCCCGGCTGGATTCTGCGGCAGGGCGAACGCTGTGTTATCGGTTTCGTCCGGGTCAGTCAAAAGGATACCACCCAATACACCGCAGCGGTATGTAAAGCTGACCATGCTGTGCTCTTCATCCACCCGGATGGAGCTGGGTTCCACCAGCCCCTGATCTGCCAGTTCTTCCAGCTGGGCAAGGGCGGCATCCTGACGCTCGGTCTGTGTCATATCGGAATACGCTTCGCTGTCCGTCAGAGCGGTAACAGCCTGATCGGCCTGCTGCATTTCAGCGGCATCTTCTGCGGTCAGGGTCTGGCTGCTACCCTCCGGCTCTGCGGCAAACGCTGCCAGCGGAAGAGCAGAGAATAGGAGCACCAACGTCAGAACGGCGCACAGGAAGCGGTGACGTTTTATTTTCATCAATGTAACGTTCCTCCAGAAAAGGTGTGCCGCCGAGGGCAGAACCGCCCACCCGGACCGACAGAAACCTTTAGACCCATTTTAGAGGGTCTGTCTGTCTTTGTCAAGCGTTCCGGCCCGATTTTGCAAAGCTGTCACAGAGCGGTGTTTCCAGCCCTGAAATCTCTGTGAAAATCCTCCGCCGGGTTGCGAAGAATTGCGATACGCTGTATAATAGAATCTGAATCGGCAGGAGATGCGACATTCCGCAGAGGACATGGATGCTCTGCGCTCCGGGAGACCGGATACAGATATTTTGAGAAGGGCGGTGCTTTTTTGGAGAGCATACGGCAATATTTCAAACGAACGGATAAAGTTTACCTTTTGATGTGCATTTTCAGCAGCGGCATGGCGGTGCTCAGCCTGTCATCCTGGGCAGCAAAGCAGGGAAATGGCTTTGCGCTGGATGATGTCACTGGGAAGATCGTGGGCATTGGCGACTATCGCCGTGCTCTGGTGCAGGCTGGTGCAGCGGCCATCGGGATCCTGATCGCCGTGCTGCTGTCCAACGTCGATTACCGCAGTCTGGTCAAGGTGTGGCCGGTCCATGTGGCGATCACCTGGGGCCTTGTGCTGCCCACGCTGGTCATCCGGAACGTGACCATCGGCCCCTTGACCATCGGCTACAATGCCGGTGATACCGACAACTATTCCTGGTACAAGCTGGCAGGCTTCACCTTCCAGCCTACAGAGCTGGCAAAGATCAGCTTTATCCTGACCTTTGCCATGCACCTGAACAATGTGCGGGGCAAGATCAACGAGCCCAAGGAACTGGGGAAGCTGCTGCTGCATATGCTGGTCCCCATTGCGATTATCCACATTCAGGGCGACGACGGCACCGCCATTATTTACGGCATCATTGCCTGCTGCATGATGTTTGCGGCGGGCCTGAGCTGGAAGTATATCTTCAGTGCACTGGCAGCAGCAGCGGCAGCTGTGGCTGTGGCGTTCGGCTTTTTCAGTGATAAGATCGGCAAGGGCTACCAGTGGTATCGCATCCTTGCGGTGATCGACCCCGAAAACAAAACCGGCTGGGCCCCCAGTGAGGCCATCTGGAAAAACATCATCTACCAGCAGCAGCGGGGCGAGATCGCTCTGGGCTCGGGCGGCATCTTTGGCAACGGTGTTTTTGATGGACGCTATTACAGCGTGCCCAACGCCCACAACGATTTCATTTTCAGCTGGATCGGAAATTCCATGGGCTTTGTGGGCTGCTGCGTGGTGCTTGGAGTGCTGTTTGCCATCGTCATCCGGACCTTTACCACCGGAGCCCGCAGCGAGGATATGCTGGGCAGCTTCATCTGCGCCGGCATCGGCGGTGCCCTGATGGCGCAGATCGCCGTCAATGTCGGCATGAACCTGCGGGTCCTGCCGGTCATCGGTGTTACCCTGCCGTTTTACTCGGCGGGCGGCAGCTCGGTGCTGATGCTGTATATCTGCGTCGGCCTTGTTCTGTCGGTCTATATGCATAATACCAAAAAATTGTTTGGGTAAGGACAATTATATAGCGAGAAACACAAAATGGAAAGATAAGGTGTTTTATCCATAATATTCTATAATTTACCATTAACTGTAAAAAATCAACGTTAAAATGCCCAAAAATCTGCTTACGGATTTAGCGAACCTGCGAAATTTTCAAAAACCATTGACAACGAACGGACCCATCGGTACTATTGAAACATAAAGCACGGAAAAACGATGAAAATTCCGATGCAATCCGTTAAAAACGCATGACCGAAAGTGAGGTCTCTATGTTCGACCGTCAACTGGCCCGGAGGGCGGCAGCGTCTGCCGCAGCAATTGTACTGATCGCAGGAGCCACACTTTCTGCTGTTGCTGCTACAACGATCATGGGGAGCACCACGGACAAGACGACAGTCCCGGTCTATGCCACCTATGACGAAGTAGTGTACTCGGTGGGGCTGGAATGGGGTTCCATGGAGTTTCATTATCAGTATGGCACCGGGTGGAGCGTGGAGAACGAGGGGGACAATAAAATTGCTCTGACGAATTATTCCACGGCTCCGGTGGCGGCAGAACTGAAATTTACAGGTACAGCAACAAAGTACACCGGAAGCTTTAATACCAAGGCGGATGGGGCAGGCGAGGCCTATCAGGTGCTCTACATGGACGGCATAGAAGGAGATATGGGCCCCGAAGGTGCACTGTATCTGCAGCTGGACGATTCGGCAGCTCCGGATTGGGATGCAGATCGGAGGAAAATCGGTGATATTACGATTCGTCTGCTGGACACACGTCAGAATAACGGCGGGAACTGGGTGGACAGCTATGATCCGGGCAGTATCGGAAAACTGACGCAGAACAGTGAGATCACGGTGTATGACCAGAATGAGTGAGCTGTTCTCAACCGAAACATAAAAAATAGGATAAAGAAATCTCCCGGTGCGGCAGACGAAACCGCATCGGGAGATTTTTGCGTATCAGGAATTATTCGTCGCTGCCGTCGTCCTCGTCGGGGTCAAGCTCAATGGAGAACACCGCTTTTTTCAGTTTGCCGCAGCCCTGCGCTTTCAAGCCGGATTTGTAAGGCTCCCCGGCGAGATAGAGGACAAAGCGGCCCTCGCAGAGCATTCCGGCGATGCTGGTGCCGGCGTTGCCCACAGTGATGTCGGCGGCTTCATCGGCGGGCTTGGTGGGGGAGAATTCGCCCAGTGAAACCTCAAACAGTTCGCTGCCCTCAAGATCAGTCTCAAGGGTCAGGTGGCTGTCGTGGCGGACAAAAGGCACCTTGTCTCCGGCCTGCGGTGTGACCGTGGAAACAGTGACCACCGCCTTGCCGCCGTCGATTTTGGTTTTGCCTGCGGGCAGGGTGTTGATGTCCCGGGCCATGACATATTCAATGACGGCATCCAGACCGTCGGTCAGACCCAGATAGTTGGGCAGATTGTTCAGGGTATCGTAGATCATGACGTTCCTCCGAATTTTTTATTCCAGTACAATGTCCTCGCTGAGCACCTGCCCGATGGGCTTTGCGATGCACAGGTCGGCCTGTTCGTCTGCACCGGTGGGTTGCATATTGATGACCACCAGATGCCGTCCTCGGAAGTACCGGATGAGCCCGGCGGCAGGGTAGACCACAAGACTGGTGCCGCCGATGATGAGGGTATCGGCCCGGCGGATGGCCGATACGGCCCCGGAGAGCACTTCCTCATCCAAGCCCTCTTCATAGAGCACCACATCAGGCTTGATGATGCCGCCGCACTTGGGGCAGCGGGGGATGTCGGTGGAATTTGCAATGAAGTCCACATCATAAAACGCACCGCAGCCCACGCAGTAATTGCGCAGGGTGCTGCCGTGGAGTTCGTAGACGGTCTTGGACCCGGCGGCCTGATGGAGCCCATCAATGTTCTGGGTGACAACCGCCTTTAATTTGCCTTCCCGTTCCAGCTTTGCCAGACGCAGGTGGGCTGCGTTGGGCTTTGCTCCCTTGACGATGAGCTTATCCCGGTAAAATTTGTAGAATTCTTCGGGATTTTCCTCCCAGAAAGTGTGGCTGAGGATGGTTTCGGGCGGGTAGGCGTATTTCTGGTGATACAGCCCATCCACGCTCCGGAAATCCGGGATGCCGCTTTCGGTGGAGACACCCGCTCCGCCAAAAAATACGATGTTGCTGCTTTCGGAAATGATCTTTTCCAGTGCGGGTACCATAAGACCGCTCCTTTCCATATGCTCTTACCGGAAGTATAGCATATTTCCGGGAGAAAAGAAACCTTCTGGTCAGGCTAATCGATGGTGGTTTTGGTGCGGCCCACCCCGATGACGGCCGTGGTGATCTTTTTCCAGCTGTTGCAGCCGCATACGCCGTCGACCGAAAGGCTGGTGCGCTTCTGGAACCCCCGCAAGGCTTCCTCAGTGCGGACGCCGAACAGGCCGTCAATGCGGGTGCCGGTCTGGTAACCAAGCGTGGAAAGGGCGTCTTGCAGGATCATGACGTAGCAGCCCCGGCTTCCCCGGCGGAGGGTGGGATAGCCCGCCGTGGTGCCGCTGCAGGCGGGGGTGCCGTACCGGCGGTCAAAGTGGACCCAAGTAGGGGTCTGGCTCAGAGGTTCCACATAGCCCCATGCTCCGGTGGCCCGGGCGGCGTTGTAGATGGCAGTGCGCTGGCTGGAAGAAAGACTCTGCCCTACGTCAAATGCCACACCGGCGTAGTGCTGGCTGCGGGTGCCGTGGCCGCCCTCCCAGATGCGGCGGAAGGCGTACC
>CALDNF010000237.1 GCA_937917475.1 uncultured Faecalibacterium sp. | reverse complement strand
TCTTGAGGCCGTAGCTCTCCAGATGATCCTCGCCGTTGAAGAGGCGTGCCACGATGGAATCGATGGCCTTATTGGAGGCACAGCCCACCACAGCATCCACCTCGGGGATTTCTTCCTCGATCTGGCTGCGGTAGCGCTCGGCCAGGCAGCCGGTCACGATGACCTTCAGGTTGGGGTTTGCCTGCTTATAGGAGCAGGCCTCCAGGATATTTTCAATGGCTTCGGTCTTAGCGCTCTCAATAAAGCCGCAGGTGTTGACCAAAATCACATCGGCTTCGCCCAGGTCGGCCACAGTCTCGTGGCCTGCCGACAGCAGGATATGCACCATGCCGTCCAGATCGACCTGGTTTTTGGGGCAGCCAAGGGAAATACACGCAATTTTCATTCGGGATATACTCTCTTTCTTACTCTTCTTCCACACGGTTCAATGCTTCTTTAATGATGGCATACGCAAAACCCCGGCGCTGCAGGGCGGCCACGACCAGATCTCTCCGGCCAATGGCAAGCTTCTGGCGGTAGCGGCTTTCCACCAGCGCCACGGCGGCGGAAAGTTCCGGGCTTTCCCCCGTTTCGTCCGGGGCATAGACCACATCCAATGCTGCTGCCACCTGTTGGGCACTCAGACCCTTCTGGCGCAGGTTCTGCGCGGCAGCGCGGCGGCTTTTGCGGGCCGCCAGCAGGCTGTTGGCCCGGGCCTCCGCATAGCGTTCATCATTGACATACTCCCGCTGGACCATCTCGGCCACTACCTCAGCAGCAGCCTGCTCGGTAAAGCGGCGGCAGAGCCGCTCATACAGCTGGCCGGAGGAAACCTCCTGTGCGGCCAGTGTTTCCAATGCACGGGCACGGGCCTTGGCCACATCAGAAGATTTTTCCTCTTCCGTCAGCGGGCGGCGCTTTTTGTAGCCAAAGGACATCAGTCTTCCACCATGATATCCAGCTCACTCTCGCTGCTGCGGGTGGGAGCCTTGACCACAGGCTCCTTGGCCGGAGCGGCTTCGCCTGCCTTTTCCACCGGAGCCACGGCAGGGGCGGGCTTGCTCACCGGGCGGCGGGTGGCATAGAGCTTATCGGCATTGGCGCGGATCTGGCCCTCGATGTCGTTGGCGATCTCCGGGTTATCCTTGAGGAACTGCTTGGCGTTGTCCCGGCCCTGACCCAGACGGACGTCGCCATAGTTGAACCATGCGCCGCTCTTCTGGACGATGCCCAGCTTCACACCCACATCCAGCAGCTCGCTCATCTTGGAGATGCCTTCGCCGAACATGATGTCGAACTCCGCCTCACGGAAGGGAGGAGCCACCTTGTTCTTGACGATCTTGGCGCGGGTGTGGTTGCCGATGAACTGGCCGGAAGAATCCTTCAGGCCCTCCACACGGCGGATATCGATACGGACCGAGGAATAATACTTCAGGGCACGGCCGCCGGTGGTGACCTCCGGGTTGCCGTAGACTACACCCACTTTTTCACGCAGCTGGTTGATAAAGACACATACCGTGTTGGTCTTGCCGATGACGCTGGTCAGCTTCCGCATGGCCTGACTCATCAGACGGGCCTGCAGGCCCACATGGCTGTCGCCCATCTCACCCTCGATCTCGGCCCGGGGCACCATGGCGGCAACCGAGTCCACTACGATGGCGTCGATGGCACCGGAACGGACCAGAGCCTCGCAGATTTCCATGGCCTGCTCACCGGTATCCGGCTGGCTGACCAGCAGGTTGTTGATGTCCACACCCAGAGCCTCGGCATAGGCCGGGTCCAGTGCGTGTTCTACATCGATGAAGGCCGCCTCGCCGCCCTTCTTCTGAGCCTCAGCCAGAATGTGCAGGGCCAGTGTGGTCTTACCGCTGGACTCCGGTCCAAATACTTCGATGATACGGCCTCTGGGCACACCGCCCACGCCCAGCGCAAGGTCCAGCCCCAGACTGCCGGTAGAGATGGCATCCACCTGCATGGCGGTGTTGTCGCCCAGCTTCATGATGGCACCCTTGCCGAACTGCTTTTCGATCTGTGCCAGAGCCGTAGCCAGCGCATCTTTTTTTGCGCCCGGTTCGGTCTTTTGCGTGGCCGGTACGACCGTGTTGTTCTGATTTTTTGCCATAGCGTGTTGCTCCTTTGTTTGCAATTCCCGGCAGCCTGCATCCGGGCAGGCGCAGAGGGTTTCATTTTCTCTTCCCTAATAGTATATCACAAATTCCAGAATTTACAACGAGAAGTTGTTTGCATTTTCAAAATCTTTTTGGTTGCAATCTCTCAGGCATCTTGTCCATTCCGTGCCAGAATCGCCCGATCATTGCCGCCAAAATCCTTCCGGCACTGGATATCTGTCCACCCCTTTTCCGCCAGAAGGGCGGTCACGGCCTCACGCTGCTGCCAGCCGATCTCCAAGGCCAGTGCCCCGCCGGGGCGCAGAGCTCTGCGGTAGTGTTCCGCAATGGCCCGGTAAAATACCAGACCATCCTCCCCGGCTTCCAGAGCCATGGCAGGTTCCCGGGCCATCTCGGGCTGCAATTCGCCCATCTCGGCAGCGGTCAGATAGGGCGGATTGGACACGATAAGATCCAGCTGTCCCTCCGGCAGGGTCTGCCAGTAGGTAAACAGGTCTCCCGCCATCGGCTGTACTTCCAGCCCCGGTGTCCGGGCGTTTTGTTCCAGATATCGGAACGCATCCGGGCTCTTTTCCAGACTCGTCACCTCTGCCGCCGGGCAGAAGCGTTTGACCCCCATTCCGAGACAACCGGTCCCGGCACAGAGGTCCAGCACCTTGGGCTTTTCCACTCCGGCCAGCATCCCGGCAGCAGCTTCCGCCACCACCTCCGTGTCGGCCCGGGGGCAGAGCACCCCCGGCCCTACGGCCAGCTCAAAGTCCAGAAACGGCCAGCGGCCGCAGAGATATTGCAGCGGTTCCCGGGCGGCACGCCGGGCCGTCAGCTCTTCCAGCCGGGCCGCCTGCACCCCGGTCAGCGGAGCTTCCGACAGCCTCGGGTCCTGTCCGGTCACCAGCCGCAGCAGTTCCCCGGCGTCAAAGGCTGCATCGGGGCATCCGGCTTCGGTCAGGCGTGCCGTCACCTCCCGCAGAGCTTCCCGGGGTGTCTTCCCTGCGCTTACCATTTTCCGTCCTCCGGATTCTCCGGCAGCACCGGCGTGACCGCCGCAATGGCAACTTCGATCATGCTGTCATCCGGCTCAAACACCGTGAGATGCTGCACCCAGATGCCGGGCTGACGGATGATCCGGGTGGCGATGTTGTCCGACCGTCCGCACCATTTCAGCAGCTCGTAGCTGATGCCCATGACCAGCGGCAGAAGCAGCAGCTTGAACAGCACCCGCAGCCCGGTGCTGCTCCAGGGCAGCACGCTGTACAGGAATACACTGACGATGACCACCAGAATCAAGAAGCTGGTACCGCACCGGGGATGGAACCGGGTATACTTCCGGACATTTTCCACGGTCAGTTCGTCCCCCGCCTCGTAGCAGGCAATGGTCTTGTGCTCTGCACCGTGGTACTCAAACACCCGGTGGATCTCCTTCATTTTGGAGATCGCCACCATATAGGTCAGGAAGATCGCCACCTTGAGTACCGCTTCCAGCACCACCTTGCCCCAGCGGCCCAGCGGGACCAGATGGTTCAGCCCGCCTACCAGCACCGTGGGCAGAACGGTGAACAGCAGGATGGCAAACAAGCCGCCCAGCACCGCCGCTAGCACCAGAAGTGCATCCTCGGCCTTCTTGCCCAGATGGTCGCCCACCCATTTTTCAAAGGCGGTCTCCTCTTCCTCCGGGTCGTAGTCATCGCCCATGCTCACCTGCGCCGAGTACATCATGTACCGGTATCCCATGATAAGGCTTTCGATCATGGAGATGGCTCCCCGCACCAGCGGGATCTTTGTCCAGATGCCGTGTACCGGGGTGGGCTCTGTCTTGGTCTCAATGGTTCCGTCCGGCTTGCGCACCGCACAGCAGATAAGCTTCGGGCCCCGCATCATAATGCCTTCCATCAGGGCCTGTCCGCCCACACTGGTCTTAAAGCGTTCGGTTTTGGGATGATTCATTCGGTTCTCCTTTTCAGCGGTGGTACAGCGGCAGGCCCAGAGTCACTACCGTGCCCCGGCCCAGCGTGCTCTTGATATCAAGGGTGCCATCCAACGCTGTCATGATGGAATCCACCAGTGCAAGGCCAATGCCGCTGCCCCGCACTGAGTTGCTTCCCTTATAAAATTTTGTCTTGACGTTTTCCAGATCCTCCGGTGGGATGCCCCGGCCCTGATCGATGATCTCAATAAAGGCCTTGTACTCGCCCTGCCACAGTTTGACGGTGATCCGTCCGCCGGGAGCTGAATACTTGATGGCATTATCCAGAATATTAATGAACACCTGCCGCAGCCGGTCCGGGTCCGCATAGACCGGAATCATCTCTTCCGGTTCAGCGTAGGAGAGCACCAGTCCCTCCCGCTGGATACGAGGCTCACAGAAGAGCACCGCATCGGTCAGCTCTGCTACCAGATCCAACGGCCGGCTGTTCATCTTGAGCCGTCCGTTCTGCAGACGGCTGAAATCCAGCAGTTCCTCCACCATATTATAAAGGCGAGCGGTCTCGCCTCGGATGATCGAAAGACCCTTGCGGTAGTTTTCATCCGACGGATCATCCAGTGTCTGCAAAGTCTCCACCCAGCCCCGGATCGAGGTCAGGGGAGTGCGCAGCTCATGGGATACCGAGCTGATGAACTCATTTTTCATCTTCTCCGTCTCTTCCAGACCTTCCGCCATCTGATTGATGCTGCGCCGCAGCCGGTCTACTTCGTCCCGGGAATCCCCCTTGACCGGCAGGCGGACGTCCAGCTCGCCCCGGGCAATGTCGGCGGCGATCCGCTCCACCTGCCCCAGAGGCACCACGATGCTCCGGATGAAAAACACGCCCGACAGGATAGAGAAACTCAAGATTGCAATGCCTACCACGAGGCTGACGAAAAGGGCCTGCCGCAGCTGCGCCTCCACCAGCGACAAACTGGTGACCAGCCGCATTGCCGCCACATCCTCTGCCGAGTAGGGCACCAGACAGCAGACCGCCATGACCCGCTCTCCGGTGGCCGTCCGATAGACCGCCACCCCCATGCCGTCGGCTGCATCCTGCGCCCGGTCAAAATCGTCCTCCACCACGATGCCTTCCGCATCGGTGCCGCTGGAAGAAGCGATCACACCGCCGTAACTGTCCAGTAGCATGAACTCATACCGGTCCTTGTCTGCAAACTGCTCCACCATCCGGCGCAGCGCAAGGCTTCGGCTGGCCGCTGTACTTTGGGCTGTATCGCCGGTGTACATTTTGAGCTGACCGGTGATGGACGAAAACCGCCGGTACATGGTCTGCTGTACGCCGTTGTAGTAACTGCGGGTAGAGCTGTAAAGGAACATCGCTTCTACTACCAGCACCAGCAGCACCGTGATCAGCAGGCTGCCCCGCAGCCACCGGCGGGTGATCCCGCTCCGCATAGCATCCTCTCTCCTTTCCTGTCAATATTAAACTGCTCACCAGTCGGTTGGGAGCTTCCTCCTCGGACACGAGTCGGGCCATTCCATCGCCCGCCCTATTGCCTTCGGCAACAGGGTCCCACCCCAGC
>CALDNF010000236.1 GCA_937917475.1 uncultured Faecalibacterium sp. | reverse complement strand
TGTACATTGACGAAACCAACCTGTACAACCGGATGTTCCTCTACACCAAGCAGTTTGACTGGGAGAAGATGTGGGCGATTGCCGACAACATCACCGATGAAAACGCCATCCGTGCCAAGGCACAGGACATTCTGGACACCTTCGATATCGAGGGCGGCGGCACCATTGAAAAAGTCTGGGATATGGCAAAGTATGTGGTGGCTTTTGAGCAGTGGGTCAAGGACGAGAAGATCGCATTCATTGCTTCCCACTATGACGGCTTTGCAAAAGGCAAGGCCGGTGTGCTGGACAGTATGCTGATCCCGGCCTTCTCCATGCTCATCAAACAGGGCGTGGCCTGTGCCGTGGAAGGTGATATCAAAGTTTCCATGGCCATGAGCATCCTCAAGACCATTGCAGGCTGCGGTCAGCTGAGCGAGATGTACTCCATCGACTTTGATGAGGATATCTGTATCATCGGCCATTCCGGTTCCGGCGATGCCGATATTTCCGAGAAGAAGCCCACCATGAAGATCGTGCCCGTGTTCCATGGCAAGACTGGCGGCGGCTACCTAACCCAGTTCTACCCCCGCCTTGGCCCGGTGACTTATCTGGGCATTACGCAGGATAAGGACGGTCATTTCAAGTTCGTGGTGGCCGAGGGCGTGAACGAGCCTGGCCCCATCTTCACCTTTGGTGACACCAATATGCGCACCCGCTTCACCTGCGGTGCACGGGAGTTCTGCAACCGCTGGAGTGAGGCAGGCCCCACCCACCACATGGCTGCGGCGACCGGCCGTCATATTGACACTATTCTGAAAGTGGCAAAAATCTTCGATGTTCCTGTGGACATCATCACCCGATAATTGAGATTGAAGAAGAAAAGAGAGGTATTTATCATGGGAATTCTGGATGTTGAGATCGTAAAGGGCTTTATGCGGATGTGCAACGATGGCTGGCTGCAGGGCTGGCACGAGCGCAACGGCGGCAACCTGACCTACCGCATGAAGGAAGAGGAAGTAGCCGAGTGCCGCCCCTTCTTCAACGAGCAGCCTCGTGAGTGGGTGAACATGGGCGTGCAGGCCGACAATCTGGCAGGGGAGTATTTCATCACCACCGGTTCCGGCAAGTTCTTCCGCAACGTGGAGCTGGACTCCATTCACAGCATCGGCATCGTTGAGATCAACGACAAGGGCGACAGCTGGCGCATTGTCTGGGGTCTGGAAGGCGGCGCAAAGCCCACCAGTGAGTTCCCCAGCCATTTCATGAACCACAGCGTCCGCAAGGCAGCAACCAATGGTGCGAACCGTGTCATCTACCACTGCCACGCAACCAACGTCATTGCACTGACCTACATTCTGCCCCTGACTGACCGTGACTTCACCCGTGCTTTGTGGCAGAGTGCCACCGAGTGCCCGGTGGTGTTCCCGGAAGGTGTGGGTGTCTGCCCGTGGATGGTGCCCGGCGGTGCGGATATCGCTATGGCAACTTCTGAGCTGATGAAAACCTATCAGGCTGCGATCTGGGCACAGCATGGCCTGTTCGTGTCCGGCCCGGACTTCGATATTGCCTTCGGTCTGGCCCACACCATCGAAAAGAGTGCTGAAATCTACGTCAAGGTGCTGAGCATGGGCGGCGGCCTGATCCGTCAGACCATCACCGATGATGACCTGCGTGCCATCG
>CALDNF010000235.1 GCA_937917475.1 uncultured Faecalibacterium sp. | reverse complement strand
GCTCCGCTCAGCGCCGGAACCCCAACGCCCCCCAGCGGGGTGAGAGCATCCGCCTGGGTGTGACCATCAGTTTTGAGGAGGCCGCTTTCGGCTGTGAGAAGGAGGTCAGCGTAGACCGCTACGAGACCTGCAATGCCTGCCACGGCTCCGGCTGTGCCGACGGCACCTCTCCCGAGGTCTGCCCGGACTGCCACGGTTCCGGTCAGGTGCAGGTGCGGCGGCAGACCCCTATGGGCGTGTTCGCTACTACCTCTCCCTGCGGCCGCTGCGGCGGCAAGGGCCGCATCATCAAGACCCCCTGCACAGCCTGCCGGGGCAGCGGATTGGAGCGCAAGCGCCGGACCATCCAGGCCAAGATCCCTGCTGGCATCGACAATGGCCAGACCATTTCCATCCGGGGCCAGGGCCATGCCGGAAAGAACGGCGGCCCGGCGGGCGACCTGTTGATCACCATTACCGTGCGGCCCCACGAGTTGTTCCGCCGGGAGGGCACCTCCGTCCTTTGCGAGGCTCCTATCACCTTTACCCAGGCGGTTCTGGGCGCAGAGCTGGAGATCCCCACCATTGACGGGAAGGTGAAGTATGACCTGCCGGAGGGTACTCAGTCCGGCACCACCTTCCGCCTGAAAGGCAAGGGCATCCCGGAGCTCAACGGCCGGGGCCGGGGTGACCAGTACGTCACCGTTTACATCGAGACCCCCCGGAACCTGAACCGGGAGCAGAAGGAAGCACTGAAAAAGTTTGCGGAGTCTGTGGGCGACAACAACTACGAGGAACGCAGAAAGTTCTTCAAGAAGTTTAAAAAGTGAGGCAGACCATGTACCTGTCGGATTATCATACCCATACCCAATTTTCCCCCGATGCCCATGATCCCATGGCGGACATGGCCCGGGCGGCCATTCGGGCCGGACTGGACGAGATCTGCTTTACTGATCACGTGGAGCCGATGGAGTGGGGCAGCACAAAGCTGCGGGCACCTTATCACTGGTCAGCCCTGACGGATGACTTTGAAGCCGCCCAGGCGGCTTTGGGCGACTACCTGGATGAAGCTCTGGACCTGGCAAAGCTGGGCGGCTTTACCGTTATGGGCCATTTGACCCTGCC
>CALDNF010000234.1 GCA_937917475.1 uncultured Faecalibacterium sp. | reverse complement strand
TGCCACCAATTCTGCGCAAATTAGGCCTTCTTGATGACTTCCTCGCCCTTGTAGTAACCGCAGTTGCCACATGCCTGGTGGGGGAGCTTCAGAGAGCCGCAGTTGCTGCACTTGACCAGTGCGGGGGCCTCCAGCTTCCAAACATTGCTGCGACGCTTGTCGCGGCGGGCCTTGGAAAGATGTCTCTTAGGTACTGCCATATTTTTGCACCTCCTTGATGGGTTTCTCAGTTCAGCAGTGATTTGAGGATCGCGAGCCTTGCGTCTGCGGGAGTGGCTTCATCCTCCGGGGGAGGACAGGTACATTCTGTCCTCTTTTTCCCGCACCGGGGACACAATCCCGGGCAGTCGGCACTGCACAGCAGTACCGTAGGGATCTGGAACAGGAACTCCTGGCTGAGCCATTCATCCACATCCAGATGTCCTTTTTCATTGAGGGGCAGATCAAAGTCAGGATCATCAAGATCCCGCTCCCGAACCGTCCACTCCGTGTCTACTGTCTCTTCCCGGGTCACCGGGTCAAGGCAGCGGGCGCACTCTCCGTGTACTAACGCTGTTGCCCGCAATGTCATCCGGACCTCTTCTCCCTCGGGTACTGCATCAAAGCAGACCGTAACGGGCTCCGGGATCCGTGCACCGGCAAAATCCCGGGCAGACAAATCACATGGAAACTCTGCATGATAGGGTTTTGAACCGGTGGCAAGAAATTTTCTCAGGTCAAATTGCATAGTACACCTCATAAAAGGCTGCTTTGTTAGTATAACGCCAAAGCATCCCTTTGTCAACACCAAAACAGGCAGAAAACCGAAAAAATTTCTTTTTGCCGGTTTCCTGCCCATTTGGAACTTGATTTGCTGAAAATTACAGGTACTTCTTCACGTCGTGGGGCAGAGCGGCCTCATCTGCACTGACGGTAACAGTGACCTTGACGGAATCGCCGGCCACAGCAGCCATCTCGTCCAGAACAACGCCCAGACGGCTGATATCGTGATCCAGAACCTTCAGGATGCCGTCGATGTACAGGTCGGTGATGTCATAGTTGCTTGCCAGCAGGCCGGCCACAAAGCCGTACAGCATCTCGCCGCCGGAAACCTTGTACTCGTCCAGATCGATCAGACGTGCAGCGGGAGCGATGTCGTAAGTCAGCTTCATGCCCTTTTCGACCACAACGACGTTGCCCTTGGTGGTCTTGACCGAATCATTGATCATGTCGATCATAGCCTTGGTCTTGCCGGAACCCTTTGCGCCAACAATCAGTTTAATCATAGTTCTGTCCTCCTGTATTTTCCACGCCTTACGGCGGGAGATCGTTTTTGGTTTTACTTCAGCTTTGCTTCCAGCTCGGCGGTCAGGTTCTCGTAACCCGGCTTGCCCAGCAGTGCAAACATATTCTTCTTATAGCTCTCAACGCCCGGCTGGTTAAAGGGGTTGACGCTGAGCAGGTAGCCGCTGCAGGCGCAGGCACGCCAGAAGAAATAGATCAGGTAGCCTACATTATAAGCAGTCAGGTCGTCCAGCTCAATGACCACCTCAGGCACGCCGCCGTCGGTATGTGCCAGAATGGTACCCTCCATGGCCTTGCGGTTGACCACGCTCATGTTCTGGTCAGCCAGGAAGTTCAGGCCGTCAAAGTTGCCTTCCAGCTTCTCGATGAAGAGATCCTGTGCGGGCTTCTTGACATCCACGATGGTCTCGAACATGGTGCGGGAGCCTTCCTGAATGAACTGACCCATGGAGTGCAGGTCGGTGGAGAAGATGCAGCTTGCGGGGAACAGGCCCTTGTTGTCCTTGCCCTCGCTCTCGCCGAACAGCTGCTTGTACCACTCGTTCATCAGGGTGAAGTTGGGCTCATAGCACTCGAGGATCTCCACGCTCTTGCCCTTGCGGTACAGGATGTTGCGGATGGCAGCATACTTGTAAGCATCGTTGTCCGGGCTCAGGACGGAGAAGCGGTCCATGGCATCGGCTGCGCCCTTCATCAGCTCGTCGATGTCGATACCGGCTGCGGCGATGGGCAGCAGACCCACGGCAGACAGGACGGAGTAGCGGCCGCCCACGTCATCGGGGACCACGAAGGTGGGCCAGCCCTGTGCGTCGGCCAGCTGCTTCAGGGTGCCCTTGGCACGGTCGGTGGTGGCATAGATGCGCTTGTTGGCCTCCTCAACGCCCACTTCATCCTCCAGCAGCTTGCGCAGCACACGGAAGGCCAGAGAGGTCTCGGTGGTGGTGCCGGACTTGGAGATGACGTTGATGGAGAACTTCTTGCCCTTGCACAGAGCAATGATATCGTTCAGGTAGGTGGGGCTGATGCTGTTGCCGCAGAAGTAGATCTTCAGGCCGTTGTCCAGCTCATTGTGGTACAGACCCTTGACTGCCTCGATGACGGCCCGTGCGCCCAGATAGCTGCCGCCGATGCCGGCCACCACCAGAACTTCGGAATCCTCACGAATTTTGGCAGCAGCGGCCTTGATCCGTGCAAACTCTTCCTTATCGTAATCCCGGGGCAGGTACAGCCAGCCCAGAAAATCGCTGCCGGGGCCGTTCTTGGCTTCCAGCTGGTTGTGGGCGGCTTCCACCTGCGGGTAGATAGCCTTATATTCCTCTTCGTTGATGAAACTGGAGAGGTGCTTTGTGTTCAGAACGAGACTCATTCTATCAAAACCTCCAAACGATTTTCGGGCCCTGTGCCCGGCGAGGATTATTTTATAGTATAAGTGTACCGTTCCCACCGGGCAAAGTCAAGGCCAAAATCCTTGGATTTCATACAATTTTAATAGTGTTGTTTTGTCATCTCTTACACTTTTTGTACAGCCGGACAGGCTCAGTTTCCGCTTTTCTTCGCTCTTGTGTTTCTTTTAACAAACCAGACTCTGCCACAGCAGCTGCCAGGCCGTGCTAAAGGTGATGCGAGGTGCATCAGCGGCGGCAAAAACTGAAAATTCTTCCCGCAGCGTATCGCCCTCATACAACGAAACTTTGCCCACTTCCTGCCCTTTTTCCACCGGGGCGTCCAGTTCTTCGGGCAGGGTAAGCTCTGCACGAAGGGCTGCTGCCCCGCCTTTTTCGGTCAGGACGGTCTCGGGCAGGGCCGAGTAGTCCAGCGGCACGCTGCCCTCCGGGCTGCCCTTCACGGCAAGAGCGAGAGGATGTTCCGTCAGAGCGGGCATGGAAGCGGCTTCGTAATGGGAAAAGCCATAGTCCAGCAGGGTGGTAGCAGCGTTGAACCGGTCGGCACTGGAGGGAGCTCCCAGCACCACAGCGATGAGATTCAGCCCATCCCGGGTGGCGGTGGCCGAGATGCAGACCCCGGCCCCGCTGGTGGTGCCGGTCTTGAGTCCGGTAATGCCATTGTACCGGCGGAGGAGCTTGTTGGTATTCACCAGCTGGGTCTGCCCGTTGCGGAGCGAATCGGTCCAGATGCCGGTATAATGGAGTACCCCGGGGAACCGATTGAGGATGTACCGGCTCAGGACGGCCACATCCCGGGCCGTGGAGAGATGGCCCTCGGTGTCCAGCCCGCAGGCATTTTTAAAGTTGGTATGCTCCATCCCCAGTTCCCGGGCCTTTGCATTCATCTGCTCCACAAAGGCAGGCTCGCTGCCGCCCACCAGCTCAGCCACGGCCACGGCGGCGTCATTGGCGGAAGAAACACAGATGGCCCGGAGCATCTCATCCAGCGTGAAGTGCTCTCCGGGCTCCAGCCAGATCTGGCTTCCGCCCATCCGGTAGGCGTGCTCACTGACCGGCACCGGCGTGTCCGGTGTCAGCCGCCCGGCCTCCATGGCTTCAAAAGTCAGCAGCAGGGTCATCACCTTGGTAATGGATGCAATGGGCATTTCCTGATCCGGAGCCTTCTCATACAGCACCCGCCCGCTGCCCTGCTCCATCAGCACCGCTGCCCGGCAGTTCAGGGAAAGGGATTCCGCCGGGGCTGCGGCCGCCTGTACCGGACGTTCGGGCAGCTCTGCCCCGCCCTCCGGGGCCAGCATAGCCCGCAGCCCTTTGCCCTGCGCTGAGCCGAACGCCAGCGCAAACAGCCAGAAACAGAGGGCCGCAGCGCAGACCCCTGCCAACATTCTCCGCTCCATCCTCCTACCTCCCATGGAAAATCATTCTGTTTGCAGTGTATGCAGCCCAAACCAGCCCAATGACCCCTTTTATAATGAAAAAGAATCTGCTATAATGTTATTTTATGAGCATCATCTTGTACAACAAGTTTTAAGGAGACCCCATGCGTGTTTGTTTTTATACTCTTGGCTGCAAAGTCAATCTGAACGAGACCGGTGCGTTGGAACAGATGTTCCGTTCGGCCGGTTTTACCATTGTGCAGGAGGGCGAGGAAGCGGACGTCTTTGTCGTCAACAGCTGCACCGTCACCAATTTTGGCGACCAGAAGAGCCGTAAGTGGCTCCGCCGGGCCAAACGGGAAAATCCCGGTGCCGTCACAGTCCTCACCGGCTGCTACCCGCAGGCCTTCCCTGAGGAAGCCGCACAGTTCATGGAAGCTGACCTCGTCTGCGGCAACGGCGACCGAAAAGCCATTCTGGACAATGTGCTCAAGCTGCTGGACGGCCACGAGCGGATCGTTGCCGTCACCCCTCACACCCGGGGGGAGCAGTTCGAGGAGCTGCCGGTGGAGCGGTTCGAGACCCACACCCGCGCCTTTATTAAAGTAGAGGACGGCTGCAACCGGCAGTGTGCCTACTGCGTCATCCCCCGGGCCCGGGGCCCGGTACGGAGCCGCAGCGAAGAGAGCATCCTCAAGGAGCTGCATCAGCTGGCCGCTTCCGGTTACCGGGAAGTGGTGCTCAGTGCCATCTCCCTGCCCAGCTACGGTCTGGATACCGGCACAAACCTTGTGGAGCTGGTGGAGCACTGTGCTCAGGTCGAGGGGATCGAGCGGATCCGTCTGGGCAGCCTTGACCCCGATATGCTCACCCCCGAGTACATCACCCGGCTGGCCGCTGTGGACAAGCTCTGCCCGCAGTTCCATCTGAGCCTGCAAAGCGGCTGCACTTCTACCCTGCGCCGAATGCGCCGGGTCTACACCGCCGAGCAGTATACTGAGGTAGTAGACCGCATCCGGGCTGCTTACGGCTCCCGCCCGGTCAGCTTTACCACCGACTGCATCTGCGGTTTCCCCGGCGAGACTCCCGCTGATTTTGAGGAGAGCTGTGAATTCCTGAAAAAGATCGGCTTCCTCAAGGTCCACGTTTTCCCCTACTCCCGCCGCAGCGGCACACCCGCCTACGATTTCCCCGATCAGGTCCACGAGCGGGAGAAGCAGGAGCGGAGCCGGACCATGAACGCCGAAGCCGAAGCCATCCGCCGGGAAGTGCTTGCCGCCCACGAAGGCACGGAGGACGAAGTTCTGCTGGAAACGCCCCTCTCGGGCACCCTGTTCACCGGCTACACCCGGCTGTACATC
>CALDNF010000233.1 GCA_937917475.1 uncultured Faecalibacterium sp. | reverse complement strand
GCTGCGACGGTACCCGCCCCAGCCGCCGTTACTACACCGAGTTTGCCAGGCTCACCCCGCCGGACACCGTGATTCTGACGCTGGCCTGCGGAAAATTTCGTCTCAACGATCTTCCTCTCGGTACTGTAGCGGGTCTGCCCCGCATTTTGGACGTGGGCCAGTGCAACGATGCTTACAGTGCCATCCGGATCGCACTGGCTCTTGCGGATGCCTTTGACTGCTCCGTAAACGAGCTGCCCCTCTCCCTTATTCTCTGCTGGTTCGAGCAGAAAGCCGTCTGCATCCTGATGGCTCTGCTGGCATTGGGCATCCGTGGCATCCGGGTCGGCCCTACTCTGCCTGCCTTCCTCTCCCCGGGTGTGGTCAAGGCCCTGCAGGAAAAGTATGATCTGAAGGTCATCACCGACCCTGCCGCCGACCTTGCCGCCTGTCTGGGAGAAACGGTGAACTGATTTTATTCAAAGTACGACTCTTCTCTGTGAACCGTATCCGTTTTTCACAAGAAGAAATTGCAATGTGTTCTCACATTTGTTGCACCTGACGCTTGAAGAATCTTCACGGATCAGTATAATAGTTTTATCGGAACAACGGCGTTCCGGATGGAGTTTCTGTCCCCATCCGGAGTGCCGTTTTTTTGTTCCCGCCCGCTGTGGACTGTGCCCGGCGGGAAGCGGATCGAGGATTTCAAAAAAGGATGGGAAAGTCAATGGAACAATTTACCGAACAGAAATCGGCCCTTGGCCTGTATGACCCACAGTTTGAGCACGACGCCTGCGGCATCGGTGCCGTAGTGGACATCAAAGGCCGCAAGAGCCATCAAACGGTCAGCGATGCGCTGTCCATCGTAGAACAGCTGGAGCACCGTGCCGGCAAGGATGCCGAGGGCAAGACCGGCGACGGCGTAGGCATCATGCTCCAGATCAGCCACAAGTTTTTCTCCCGCATTGCGGACGAACTGAATATCAACATTGGCAACGAGCGGGAATACGGCGTGGGTATGTTTTTCTTCCCGCAGAATGAGCATCTTCGGGCTCAGGCCATGAAGCTGTTTGAGCTGGTGACCCGCAAGGAAGGGCTGGAATTTCTGGCCTGGCGTAAAGTCCCGGTCAATCCGGATGCCGTAGGCCAGAAAGCCCGGGATTGTATGCCCGCCATCTGGCAGTGCTTCATCAAAAAGCCGGTCAAAGTCAGCAAGGGCATTGATTTTGACCGCAAGCTCTACGTTGTCCGCCGGGTGTTTGAGCAGGCCAGCAACGGCACCTATGTGCCCAGCCTGTCCAGCCGCACCATCGTCTACAAGGGAATGTTCCTTGTCCATGACCTGCGGCTCTTCTACACGGACCTGCAGGACCCGGATTATGAATCCGCCATCGGCATGGTGCACAGCCGGTTCTCCACCAACACCAATCCCAGCTGGATGCGTGCCCACCCCAACCGGTTCATTCTCCACAACGGCGAGATCAACACCATCAAGGGCAACACCGACGCCATGCTGGCCCGTG
>CALDNF010000232.1 GCA_937917475.1 uncultured Faecalibacterium sp. | reverse complement strand
ACAGGATCATCGTGCGGGATATGGGATGCGACCTTGGATGCAAGGACCATCCGATCTGCGACGTCTGGGTGCCCGGCGGACAGATGATCGGGAATGCTGGCACGTTAAATGCGTCCAACGATGGATGCAAACCCGGTGGGGGAGCAGGAGAAAAGGACGGTGCGACGGGCGGAAATGGATTGGCCGGATGCAGTGTGGGACACAGCATCGGCGGCGGGAAGCGCATGGGTGCGGTGCCGATCCGGGCGAGGATATCGATCCATCACATAAACCCCATAACAAAAGAAGACGTCCTCCGGCACAGTGAAAAACTGCTGGACCCGGAGAACGTCGTTTGTGTTTCGGCCGCAACGCACAAGGCCATCCATTACGGTACCGGTCAAAATGCGAAAGTGCCGGACGGTGAACGGAAACCGGGCGACACCTGCCCATGGAGGAAATGACGGACTATGGAATACCCCGGGCTAAGAATTGAACCTGCTTTCGGCGATGAGGGTTATTACGTAAGCTTTTGGATGACCTCCGATGAATGGACAGCATTCCGGAAACTTGGGTTAAAGAGGCGGTTGGTCAAACGATTCAAGTTTATTGGTAATGTTCTTTATGCAGATAATATCCCGTATGCGAAAGAGTTACGCTTCTTTGTGAAAGCGACCGAGTGGTCTGAATTTGGAAAATCACAGCTGTTCCGGGACTTAGCTGCTTATGCGGAACTTCTGTATTGGGAAAAAGAACGTATGCGTACTGCGCTCCATGCGCCGGAATACAAAGAGGAAATTGTGCAGAAGCACGAACGACGGTTCCGTCCCGCTTGGTTTCAATCGCTCGAGGCTCGAGTAAACAGGTTAATCCATCATAACTCATACTGATAATTGTCAGCGGGCAAGATGATGTATTGCTGAAGCAGAATAAAAACTGGTTTTCCGTTTGAAACCCACGATAATCAATGACTGTCATTGAATAAGACTCAAGCTCTTTTGCGTAGGTCCGGATCGCAAGAAAAATCGACAGGCTAAGACTGCAAATGCTGATTATGACTGAAATAGCTTCCATACTGGCACGTCCTTTCTTGGAGAAAGTGTAACCGAAAAGAAAGAACCCTGCAAAGAGACAGATCAAAATGGGAAAGTGCCGGGGGACACCTCCCATACAATGGGAGTATACCATGTTTTAAATTACAACGCAAATGAAAGGAGTCAAAATGAATGAGAGCATCCTTGAGACAGTGAAAAAGCTGCTGGGGGTAGCGGAGGAGTGCGAGGACTTTGATGCGGACATCATTGCGTACATCAACATGGCGTTATTTGCGCTGGTACAGATGGGCGTGGGCCCGGCGGGCGGTTATTGCATTACCGGGAAAGAGAATGTGTGGGGCGAGTTCCTTGCGGACCCGGTGCAGGCTGCTGCGGTGAAGGCCTATATTGCCGTGAAAGTGCGGCTGCTGGGGTTTGACCCGCCCCAGAGCAGCAGCACCATGGAGGCCTTGAAGAACACCGCAGCCGAAATGGAGTGGCGGCTGAATCTGGAACACGACAGGCCGGAGGAGGAGACATCATGCTAGACTTTGATGCGATCATTAACGGCATCCGGCGGGCGATCTACGGCAGAGAGGTACGAGAGTACATTGCACTGGCCATCCAGTGGGTGAAAGAGTTTGTGACCCAGCAGGTGGAGATCATGAAACAATTGCTGGCACAGGCCAAGACCGCCGCCGAGAACGCTGCGAAGAGTGCCGCTGCGGCGAAGACCAGTGAGACCAACGCCAAAAAGAGCGAAACGGCAGCAAAGACCAGCGAGACCAACGCTGCCACGAGTGCGGCAAAAGCGAAGAGCGAGGCCGACCGGGCGGAGGAGAACGCTGACAAGACCATGACCCTGATCAAAGAGGGCATTGAAGGCTACAAGGGCGGTTATTACCGCACCTACGAGCTGACGCTGCCGGTAAGCGGATGGAAAGCATTGAGCAGCCCGGTGGGCGTTTCAAAATACTTTTGTGACATGGCGGTGGACAAGTGCAATGCGGACCTGATTCCTTTTGGCAGCACGAAACTGGAAAACTATCGTGCGGCCATTACTGCCGGAATGGCGGCCATGATGGAGACGTTGGAAGGCAAAGTACGGTTTTACGCCGTGAAAGTGCCTACGGAAGCCATTGACGTGACCGTGACCCTGCTGGCAAAGGGCAGCGCAACCGCCCAGCCCGCAAGCCGCACCGAACTGGGTCTGGTGAAGATTGGCGATGGGCTGGACATTGAGACTGACGGTACCGTCTCCGGCCATGTGCCCAGCGACGAAGAGATGGCAGAGCTGACGAGCGTTCTGGCAACCGCTTCTGCGGACGCCGAAGCTTCTGGGGACGACGCAGGCCAGAGCAATTAACATGGAAAACGCAGGCGTTCCGCAAAGCGGAAACTACGAGCCGGAACGATTGGAAGCGGATAAATACGAGGAAACGATATGGCATTATCAAACACAGCCACGCCGATCTACTACGGCCGTTTCCGGGAGGCCGTGATGCGGGGCGAGATCCCGATCTGCCGGGAGATCAGCATGGAGATGAACCGGATCGACGACCTGATCGCAAACCCGGGCATCTGGTACGATGACAAGGCGGTAAATGGGTTTATTGCATTTTGCGAAGCAGAACTGACCCTGACCGATGGAGCCGACCTGAAGCTGCTGGACAGTTTCAAGCTGTGGGCGGAAGAGATCTTTGGCTGGTACTACTTTGTGGAACGGAGTGTCTTTGTACCCGACCCGCACGGCGGCGGACACTACGAGACGAGGAAGATCAAGAAGCGGCTGGTGACAAAGCAGTACCTCATCATCACCCGATCGGCGGCAAAGACCATGTACTTGGAGTGCTTGCAGGCGTATTTCCTGACGGTGTACAACCCGACCACCCAGCAGCTGACGACGGCCCCCACCATGAAGCAGGCGGAGGAAGTGCTTTCGCCGTTCCGGACGGCCATTGCCCGGGCAAGAGGGCCGGTATTTCAGTTCATGACTGAGGGAAGCTTACAGAACACCACCGGTGCAAAGAGCGACCGGGTGAAGCTGGCCAGCACGAAGAAGGGAATCGAGAATTTTCTGACCAACAGCCTGCTGGAAGTGCGGCCCATGACCATTGAAAAGCTGCAAGGCCGACGGGACATGATAGCAACGGTGGACGAGTGGCTGAGCTGCGACATCCGGGAGGACCCCATCGGTGCCATTGAACAGGGTGCGGCCAAGAACGAGAATTATCTGATCGTGGCGGCAAGCTCCGAAGGCACGGTGCGCAACGGCTGCGGCGACGACATCAAAATGGAATTGATGCAGATGCTGAAAGGGGAGTACATCAACCCCCATGTGAGCATCTGGTACTACAAGCTGGACTCCATTGATGAAGTGGGACAGCCCGAAATGTGGCTGAAAGCGAACCCGAACCTTGGAAAGACCGTGACCTACGAGACCTATCAGCTGGACGTGGAGCGGGCAGAGAAATCGCCCAGTGCCCGGAATGATATTCTGGCAAAACGGTTCAACCTGCCGATGGAGGGCTACACCTATTTCTTCCCCTACGAAGAGACCCTGTGCCACCGGAAGCGGGATTACTGGCAGATGGCCTGTGCCATGGGGGCAGACCTTTCCATGGGAGACGACTTCTGTGCCTTTACCTTCCTGTTTCCGCTGTCGAACGGATATTTTGGCGTAAAAACGAGGGATTACATTACCAGCTACACCCTGAGCCAATTGCCCGCATCGAGACGGCAGCAATACGAGCAGTTCATGCAGGAAGGAACGCTGTTCGTATTCGACGGCACGGTGCTGGACATGATGCAGGTGTACGAGGATCTGGACAACTTTATCCTCGAGAACCAATACGACGTGCGGGCGTTCGGCTACGACCCGTACAACGCCAAGGACTTTGTGGAGCGGTGGGGCCGGGAGAACGGCACCTTTGGCATCACGAAGGTCATCCAAGGCGCACGGACGGAAAGCGTGCCGCTGGGCGAGCTGAAGAAGCTGAGCGAACAGCGGAAGCTGATCTTTGACGAAAAGCTGATGCAATTTGCCATGGGCAACTGCATCACACTGGTGGATACGAACGGCAACCGGAAGCTCTACAAACAGCGGCAGGATCAGAAGATCGACGCCGTGGCCGCCATGATGGA
>CALDNF010000231.1 GCA_937917475.1 uncultured Faecalibacterium sp. | reverse complement strand
AAGGCTTTGACAACACCCCCATCAAGTTTGCCAAGTGCTGCTCGCCCCTGCCCGGAGACCCCATTGTGGGCTTTATCACCCGGGGCTTCGGCGTGTCTATCCACAAGCAGAGCTGCGCCAACGCCATCTCCAGCATGAAGGACCCCACCAACGCCCCCCGCTGGGTCAAGGCGTATTGGGCCGACAGCGTGAAGGACAGCTATAAGGCCGGGCTGGAGATCATTGCCCTGAACCGCAACGAGCTGCTGCAGGATGTGCTGGCGGCCCTCTCGGATATCCGGGTCCCCCTGTATGCGGTCAATGCACGGCAGGTGGAAAATAACTGCGCTGTGGTCACCATGACCATCGGCATCAACAATACGGAGCACCTCAACCGGGTGGTTGCCCGCCTGTCCAAGGTCAAGGATGTGCTCAAGGTCACAAGGAGTTAAACTATGCGAGCAGTCATTCAGGCCGTATCTTCGGCCAGTGTCCGGGTTAACGGCGGCGAGCCCCGGCCCATCGGGCCCGGGCTGGTCATTCTGCTGGGCGTAAAGGACACGGATACGCTGGACATCGTGCCCAAGCTGGCCGAAAAATGTGCCGGGCTCCGCATCTTTCCCGATGAAGCGGGCAAACTGAACCTCAGCGCAAAGGATCTGGGGTATTCGGCTCTGGTGGTCAGCCAGTTCACCCTTTACGGCGACACCCGCAAGGGATTCCGGCCCAGCTTCATCAAGGCGGCAAAGCCGCCCCTCTCGGTGGATGCTTACGAGCTGTTCCTTGCTGAGATGAACAAACAGGGCCTCAAGGAGGTCCGGCACGGAGAGTTCGGGGCGGATATGCAGGTGGCACTGGTCAACGAGGGCCCCTGCACCATCGTCATTGACACCGACGAGTGGAAACACAAGGACTAAAAAGGAGGGCGTTCCATGCAGGCATTTCATCTTATGGGCCCTGCGCCGTTTTACACCAACAGCTTTCTGCTGATCACGGAGCAGAACCATGCGGTCATCATCGACCCGGCGGCGGAAGTGCAGGATTACGATAAAATTCTCAAAGAGCATCATGCGACGCTGACGGATATCCTCTGCACCCACGGCCATTATGACCATGTGGGCAGCGCAGGGGTGCTCAGCCGGGAGTGGAAGGCAAAGCTCTGGTGTGAAGCCGCAGACTGCAAGGGCCTGCAGCTGTTTCCCCTGAAAGCCGCCGACAGCGGCTATGAGGAAGGGCAGGTCATCGAGGTGGACGAACTGAAGTTCACCGTCTGGCACACCCCCGGCCACACAGAGGGCAGCGTCATCCTCCTCTGCGGCAGGGAGTATCTGTTCGTGGGAGACACCATCTTTCAGGGCAGCATCGGCCGCACCGACCTGACCGGCGGCAGCAGCATCCAGATGGACGAGAGCCTGCGGAAGATCGCAGCCCTGCCCATCCCCCGGGCGGCGCAGCTCCTGCCAGGCCATGGGGACTTTTCCACCTTTGGCGAGGAGCTGGACTCGAACTTTTATATCAAAAGCGCATTGCGCAACGCATAAAAATAAAGGAAGCACCCATGAAAATTTATATCACCGGCCTGCCCTCGGGCTATGAGGTCGAGCATCTGGTCCGTCTTTTCTATCCCATGGCTCCCCTGACCCTCACCCCTCCGGAAGAAGGGGAGGACTGCGTCTGGGCCGAAAAGAAGCCGGAGGGCCTGTGGGCAATGGTACGGCAGAACGGTCAGAGCAAAACGGCATCGGCACCTCTGCCGAAACCGGTCGAGAAGGGCGGCGAGACGCCGGAATTCTCCCTTGCCAGCCTGACCTATGACCTGCTGCGGGGCTGGACCGGCATCCGCCCGCCCTGGGGCAAGATGACCGGCGTGCGCCCGGTGCGGCTCATCCACGACAAGCGGGCGGCAGGCTGGAGCGAAGCGGAGATCGACCGGTTTTTCCTTGAGCGGTTCGACTGCTCAGAGCAGAAATACACCATGGCAAAGCAGATTGCAGACCTGCAGGAGCCCATTCTCCGGCGGGGCAGTGAGACCAATACCTACAGCCTGTACATCGGCATCCCCTTCTGTCCCTCCCGGTGCAGCTATTGCAGCTTTGTCAGCTGCAATCTGGACCGGGACCGGAAGATGGTGCAGCCCTACGTGGACTGCCTCTGCCGGGAGGTGGAGGCCATCCGGGCTGAGGCTGACAAGGCCGGGCTGAAACTTTGCAGTATCTATATTGGCGGCGGCACCCCCACCAGCCTTTCGGCAGACCAGCTCCGGCAGCTGATGGGCACCGTCCGGGACAATTTTGACCTGTCCAAGATCGTGGAATATACGGTGGAAGCGGGCCGCCCGGACTGCACCGACGCCGAAAAACTGGCCGTCATCAAGGAGTATGGGGCTACCCGTATCTCCATCAACCCCCAGACCTTCTCGGACGAGGTGCTGGCCAATATCGGCCGGAAGCACTCGGCGCAGGAGATTCTGGACTGCTATGCCGACGCCCGGCGGGTGGGCCATGAGGACATCAATATGGACCTCATTGCCGGTCTGCCCGGTGACACCGTGGAGGGCTTTGAGCATAGCCTGCGGCAGGCCATTGCGCTGGACCCGGAGAATATCACCGTCCACACATTGACCCTCAAGCGGGCTTCCCGCATCGTTATGGAAGACCAGAAGGAAAACGACTACGCCGATGTGGCGGCCATGCTGGAAAAATGTTCTCTGCTGGCTGAGGCGGGCTACCGGCCCTACTATCTCTACCGGCAGAAGAATACCTTACAGAACCTCGAAAACGTGGGCTGGTGCAAGCCGGGCCATGAGGGATATTATAACATCTATATCATGGAGGAAGTCCAGACCATCCTTTCCGCAGGAGCGGGCGGCAGCACCAAGCTGGTGGCCGACGGCGGAAAGCGGATGCAGCGCATCTTCAATTTCAAGTATCCGAACGAGTATATCCAGCGGTTTGCGGAGGTGCTGGAACGGAAAAAAGGAGTGGCTGATTTTTATGATCACGATTTGGGTTCCGAAACGTCTGGTTGAGGTAGGACTGTACAATGTTGCAGCCCGCAGCCCGGAGCAGCTGGCAGAGCTCTGTGAAGAGAGCTACGCCCGGCGGGTGGCCTATGCGGCCCAGAAGGTGCGGGAATCGGGCAGCAGAATCGTTATGCTCACCGGCCCATCGGCCAGCGGCAAGACCACATCGGCTCACAAGCTGGCCGCAGAGCTGACAAAGCAGGGAACCCCGGCGCAGGTGGTCAGCCTGGATAATTTCTTCCGGGGAGCGGAATTTTACCCCAAAATGCCGGACGGTACGCTGGATTACGAAAACCCCGATACGCTGGACCTGCCGTTGATCCGGCAGTGTCTGCGGGAGCTCAGCGAGACCGGAAAGAGCGAACTGCCCGTCTATGATTTCTCCGCCGAGGCCCGCTCCAGCGAGACCGAAAAAGTCGATCTTGCAGGCGGTGTCTGCATCGTGGAGGGCATCCATGCCTTCAACCCGGAACTCACCAGCCTTGTGCCGGCTGAGAATATCTACCGGGTCTATGCCGGCCTGCGGGAAGAGTACGCCATCGACGGACGGAGGGTCATCAATACGCAGGATATCCGGCTCTGCCGCCGCACCCTGCGGGATGCCGCCACCCGGGGCCGCAGCCCGGCCAAGACCCTGACCATGTGGGAGCGGGTGCTGGACGGCGAGACGAGATATATCAAGGGCTTCAAGACCACGGCGGATTTTCTGCTGGATACTTCCTTTACCTATGAGCTGGGCCTCATTGCTCAGCTGCTGCGGAAGGTGCGCCAGCAGTTCACGCTGGAAGGCCACAACGCCGAGCTCTGGGACGAGACGGCCCGCCGGTTTGAGCACGTTGCTCCGGTGGACCTGAGCCTGCTGCCCGCAGACAGTATGCTCCGGGAGTTTTACGCCGGGGAGCTGTGAGCCGAAAACCTTTGTTCAAATGCGAAAAAACTGTTTCCAAATCCGCACGAAACTGTAAAACTTGTGACGAATTCGTTGCAATCCCCTGTGGAGTGCGCTATAATGAAACCATACCCCGAAGCACAGGGAAGACACCTGTGTGCAGCAACCAGATGGAAGAAGAGAACGCATCCTGCCTTGGCTGGATGCGGATAGGAGAGGTGTCTTTTATGGATTTCGATTTCAATAAGATCAAGGAAATGGGCCTTGAGTACGCCGAAAAGGGAAAGAACGCTGCCATGGATCTGGCCGAGAAGGGCAAGACGCAGGCAAAGATCGTCTCGGCCCAGACCCGGCTTGCTAAGGCACAGCGTCAGCTGGGCGCACTGGTCTACAGTTTGGCCAAGGGTCATGAGGAAAACCAGCCACTGGTGGATAAATACATCGAGATGATCGATACCATTGAGGAAGAGCTGGCTGCCCTGAAGGAGAGTCTGGGCCCCGTGGCCGCAGCAGCTCCGGCAGCTGCCGACGAGCCGGTGGTGGATACTGTGGGCGACAACACCGTAGTGATGGATTTCAACATCGAAAAAGATCCTGATGATGCTCCCAAGACCTGCCCTCAGTGCGGTGCGCCGGTCTCCAAGGATGCACTGTTCTGCAACAAGTGCGGCGCACAGCTGTAAACAAAGGATATCGGGCCTGAACAAAAGCAGGCGGCGTCCCTTTGGATGCCGCCCTTTTTGTGTGAAAAAGCTGTAAAATATCCGCTCAAAAACCGCAAAAACGGCTCCGGGCCTTGCAATCCAGTGGATTTTGCGGTACAATCTGAACCTGATTCGACGACAGCAGAGACCGAAAGGAAGTTCTATGATCGATTGGCCGGAACGAGAACATTATACGGCAGAGGACCTTGTGGAACTGATCCGTATTCTCCGGGACCCGGAAAACGGCTGCCCATGGGATAAGGTGCAGACCCATCAGTCCATCCGGAAAAACTTTCTGGAAGAGACCTGCGAAGCTTTGGAGGCCATTGATGCAGATGACGCTACCATGCTCCGGGAGGAGCTGGGAGACGTGCTGATGCAGGTGGTGTTCCATGTGGTCATCGAAGAAGAGCGGGGCCGGCTGGATTTTGAGCAGGTCTGCCGGGAGGTATGCGAGAAGCTGGTGTTCCGGCATCCGCACATCTTTGCGTCCTCTGCGGAGCAGAACGCCGGAATAAACAGCTGGGATGCGCTCAAGAATAAGGAAAAGGGCCGCAGGACGCTGGAAGATGAGCTGGACACCGTGCCCCTCACGCTGCCTGCGCTGATGCGTGCCCAGAAACTCCAGAAGCGGGCGGCGGGCCGTGGGCTCTGTGCCGAAGATGCGGCTGCGGAGGCTGCGCTCCAGCAGGCCGAAGCCGGATGGGAGCAGCGCACCCCCGAGACTGCTCAGCAGGCAGCGGGAGAGCTGCTGTTTGCAGCGGCAGATTCCATCCGCCGGGCGGGTGTGGATGCAGAAGAAGCCTTGAGCTTTGCTTCCAAGCGGTTCCGGAACCAGCTGCTGGCCGAGGAAACAGCCCGGAAAGAGTGAGCAAGATCGAACGGAAGGGCAGAGCCCCATCCGATAGATAAACGATGAGAAGAACGAAAATTTGTGGAGGGTTTCAATTATGACCAAGACTGATCTGATCGCACAGGTAGCGGCAAACACCGAGATGAGCAAGAAGGATGCAGAGGCAGCCGTCAACGCTGTTTTTGCAGCACTGAGCAAGGGCATGGCCGAGGGTGAAAAGATCACCATTTCCGGCTTTGGCACTTTTGAGGTGCGTGAGCGTGCCGAGCGTCAGGGCATCAATCCCCGTACCCGGGAGCCCATCACCATCGCTGCTTCCCGCAACATCGTGTTCAAGCCGGGCAAGGCCCTCAAGGACACCCTGTAAGAGATCGCACTTTGCCGCCGGAACCAGTTGGCCCCGGCGGTTTTTATTTGGCCCGCAGGAAACCGGCCGGGCCCTGCGGAAGAACGGAGAAATTATGAGACTGGATAAATATTTAAAGGTTTCGCGGCTCATTAAACGCCGCACTGTGGCAAACGAGGTGGCGGATGCGGGACGCATCCTCATCAATGGCAAGATTGCAAAGGCCAGTCAGGCCGTCAAGGCCGGGGACATTATCGAGGTGACCTTTGGCAACCGGCCCATCAAGGTCAAAGTCCTGTCGGACGTGGAGCCCCGCACCAAGGATGTGGCCCGGGAAATGTACGAGATCATCAGCGAGTAAGGTTCAGGCGTTCTGAAATCAGTGCACACCGCATAGGATTCGGTATACGAAAGCGGGGTGCCGGAGATGAAAGCAGGGGAAAAGCCGGAGCAGAACCAGCCCCATGATCTGATTTTGGAAGGACGGAGCAGGTTGACGGTCACCGGAGTCCGGCGGGTCGTGCGGTGCGACCCCGAGGGGGCTGCCATCGAGACCAGCCGGGGCGTTCTGAATCTGGCCGGAGCGGAGATCAGCGTGATATCGCTGGATCTGGATGTGGGGGAAGCAAAGCTCACCGGGACCTTTGATCTGCTGGAATACACGGCTGACCGCACGCCGGGGGGATTGCTCCGCCGGCTGATCCGGTGATGGGCCCACCCCTTGCTCCGGGGATCGTCCTGCGGGAGACGCTGGATTGCGCTGCGCTGGGCGGGAGCATTGGACTGCTGCGGGCGTTTTTTCCGGTGCGGGGGCGATGGGCTTTTGTCCCGGATATCCTGCTGATGGGCGGTCTGCTGCTGGCAGGGCAGAGCTACGCCGCCTGCCTCAGTGCGGACGGCGTGCTGCGGTGGTATCTGCTGGCAGGCGAAGCTGCCGGGGCTGCCGCCGCAGATCTTCTGCTGGGCAGACCGATGCGGATGCTGGGCCGCTGCCTTTGCCGCTGCCTGCCCCGCCCGAAGCCCCAAAAGCCCCGGGAACAACGCCCTGCCGAAAAAAGAGTTGCAAAAAAACCAAAAAAGAACTTGCCAACCAAGCGGCGGATGTTGTATAATTCAAACGTATCAAAGTAAGAGTACAGGCACGCAAGGCCTGCCGTTCTGATGGGGGCACTGTGTTATGACAAATCCGGGCCGCAGAAAGCGGAAGAAAAACACCCTGTTCCGGGGGATCTTCCGGCTGCTTTTTGTATTGCTTCTTCTCAGTATGCTGGCAGCGTACATCTCCAATCAGGTGGCCATCAGCTCCAAACACGCAGAGCTGGACACCCTGAATGAACAGGTCGCTCAGCAGAAAACACAAAACGAGGAGATGGAGCGGATCCTCAGCGGCGATGCCGACGAGGTGACGGAATGGGTGGCAAGAGACTCTTATAATTACGCCGCACCCAACGAGCGCATCTTTGTGGATGTGACCGGCAACTGAGTGGGGCAGGGCGGCTGTTGCGGCCTGCCCCTTCCATAAAAAGAGAACAAGGAGTATTGAGTTTTGGCGATTGAGGTAGGGAACGTTTTTGAAGGCCGTGTGACCGGTATCCGGCCCTTTGGCGCATTTGTTGCGCTGCCGGAGGGCCGTGTGGGCATGGTCCACATTTCCGAAGTGTCCAATGAGTATGTACAGGACATTGCAGCTGTCCTGCATGAGGGTGATACCGTCAAGGTGCAGGTCATCAATGTGGCACCGGACGGCAAGATCGCATTGTCCATCAAGCGGCTCCTGCCGCCGCCTCCCCGCCCGGCCCGGGATAACCGGGGCCCTCGTCCGAGCGGCCCTCGTGAGGGCGGACGCAATGGACGGTTCGGCGGTCCCCGGGAAGGCGGACGGCCCCCTCGTGAGGGCGGCAGAGGCCCGGCCCGGGATAGTGCACCCCGGGTCTGGCAGCCCAAGGCTCCGGTCAAGTCCGACAACATGAGCTTTGAGGACATGATGAGCCGCTTCAAGAGCCAGAGCGAGGAAAAGATGGCCGACCTCGACCACGAGACCAACAACCGCCGGGGCGGCGGTTATGCGCCCCGGGGCCGCGGCGGACGCCGCTGAGCCTCACCCCAAAAACAAAAGTGGAACCAACGGGCCTGCCCCCAGCGGGGCGGGCCTGTTTTTCCGAACTACGGCATCTGAACCAGAAAGGAAACCAAAATGCCCGCAAAATTTGAACTCATCGCGCCCTGTTTTTTCGGGTGCGAGTCCACGGCCAACTTTGAACTGCGCCGCATCGGTGCGGAGGACATCCGCGTGAGCGACGGCCGCCTGACCTTCAAGGGCGGTGCCGATATGATCGCCGCCGCAAACCT
>CALDNF010000230.1 GCA_937917475.1 uncultured Faecalibacterium sp. | reverse complement strand
TGAGGGTCTTGTGATCTGCGATCTGGATTTCTCTCATAATCTTGTCCACCTTGTTTTAGATTTTCCTCCCCATGGAGGGTGTAATAGGCAATAGTAACGGGAAACGTAACGGAGCCGCAGGCGAAAATACAAAACTTTGCGCCCTGCCAAGGCCTCTCCTACTAGGAGAGGTGGCATTGCGTAAGCAATGACGGAGAGGTTGGATGGAAGGCACTCTTTACCTTTGCGCAGCCGCTTATGGTTACTGAACCGAAAGATGCTGCCTCACGGGCAGGTTTTCCTTCGTACAACCTCTCAGTCTCACTTCGTTCGACAGCTCCCCTAGTAGGGGAGCCCTTGGCAAAGAGGTTCACTTTTCTTAATATGGATTACCGGTCTGCGATTCTAAACTGAATCTCTTTATGAATCTGCTCACAGACTGACTCAAAGTGACGGTCTACATCATTGTTCGGAAAACGCAGAACTTTTAAACCGTGCTCTTGCAAGATTTGGCTTCGCTCTTCGTCGTACTCCCGGCCGCCCTGCTCCGTGTAATGCTGCGAACCATCCAGCTCGATTACCAGCCGGGCTTCGGCACAATAAAAGTCAACGATAAAATATTCTATCACACGTTGTTTATATACTTTTATTGGGTAGTCTCGAAGAAATCGAAACCATAGCTTGCGCTCCTGTAAAGTCATTTCATGACGCAATTCTTTGGCACGGTCATTCAGCCGATTATCATACGGCAAATTTGTGACTGGCATTGCGCTACCTCCGGCAGTAAACGTATTAAATGTAAAACTTCACGCCTTGCCAAGGCCTCCCCTACTAGGGGAGGTGGCACAGCGTCAGCTGTGACGGAGAGGTTGGACGAAGACACACTTTGCCTTTTATTTTCCCTTTACTATTACCTATTACTTAAATAAGTAACGGGTAACACTGCAATGGACAAAGCCATTACAAAAATAAGGTGTGCCAGGAGGCACTCGCCTCCTGGCACACCATAACGAGGCATTGTCATCTGCCTCGCCCTACAAGTAGGGCGGTGCAAACGAAATATCCTTCCTATTTAGTTTATCAGACTAAATCAAGCAACAGTCTTGACGTAGGTGATAGAGGGGCCGTCGCCAGCAGTGATAGCAGCGGAGGAAGCCTTGTTAGCAACGGTAGCGTTGCCCAGGTTGTACAGAGCAGCAGCAGTGCCCAGGATAGAAGCAACGCCGTCGCCGATGTTCTTGGACTTGAACTGGCCAACGATGCCAGAGAAGACATTGTTCTCCTTGATGTTAGCCCAAGTCTGATCCTTGCCGTAGCCATTGAAGACCAGGCCCAGAGTGCCGTTGATCAGGCCGCCCAGATAACGGTTACCGATCAGGGTAACAACGTTGGTGTTCAGGGTCTTCAGGTTCTCAACGGTGAAAACAGGAGCGGTGAAAGAGCCCAGGAACTCAACAACACCGCCGCCGACGACATAAGTCATCTCGTTCTCTGCGATAGCAGAGTAGTTTGCAGGCATCATCATAATGAATTACTCCCTTCAAATGAATGAATCAAATTTAAGCGACCTTTTTCCGGATGCGCATCCATCCAAAAGTCATTTATGTAACCGAGTGCGCACTCGGCTGCATCAGATTAGTAAGTGATCGACTCGCCGTCATCGTCGTCTTCAACGACCTTTGCGGCTGCGACCGGTTTGGGGGCTTCCTCCTTACGGCGGAAGATACCCTGCTGCATATTCCACAGGTCATAATACTTGCCCTGCTTTGCCAGCAGCTCATCATGGGTGCCGCGTTCCACGATCTCGCCGTGATCCATCACAAGGATCAGATCACAATCACGGACGGTGGACAGGCGGTGGGCGACGATCAGCATCGAACGATCTGCCAGCTGGTTATAGATCATATCAAAGATGATATTCTCTGTACCAAAGTCGAGGTTCGAAGTGGATTCGTCCAAGATATAGAGGTTCGAGTTTTTCAGGAAAGCACGAGCCAGAGCGATTCGCTGCTTCTCACCGCCGGACAAACCGTTGCCTGCCTCTTCAAGGAAGGTGTGGTACTGCAGGGGGAGCTTGCGGATAAACTCATGGGCATCGGCTTTCTTTGCTGCCGCCTTGACTTCATCCAGCGTAGCCTCCGGGCGGGAGATGCGGATGTTGTCATAGATGGTCTTACTGAAAAGCTCGATGTTCTGCGGAACATAGGAGATTGCACGGCGGACGGAAGAATTGGAATATTCATCCAGATTCACACCGTTCACATCGATCTCGCCGGACTCCGGCTCATAATACTTGAGCAGGAGCTTGGTGATGGTGGACTTGCCGCTGCCGCTACTGCCCACCAGTGCAACCTTCTTTCCTGCCGGAATGGTGAAGGAGATGTGGTTCAGTGCGGGAGAACGGTTGCCATATCGGAAGGTGACATCTTTGAACTCGATATCGCCCTCGATCTGCTCCATCTCGGTGTATTCCTGATCATCTTTCTGCTCGGATTCATAGTCCATGATCTCCGTCAGACGCTTCATGGAGATCTGAGCCTCCTGAATCGACATCTGCATACTGATCAGATCACTCACCGGAGAGGTGAAGTAGCCGGAAAGGGTGCTGAACGCCATATAACCGCCCAGCGTCAAATTTCCATTCAGCACCTGCATGATGCCCGCATAGGTGGTTACCATGCCGAGGATGGTGGAAATCAGGGAAGAGACGAGAGACTGGCCGGTGCTGATCTTACTGGACCGCAGGCTGATCTTCAGGCTCTTGATGTATTCACGCTCCAAAGTCTCCAGCTCACGGTCTTCGCCGGCGTTGCATTTGATGGTCTCAATGCCCCGCAGACTCTCGATCATCTGGCTGTTGAGCACAGCAGACTGCTGCATCGTTTCCTCATTGATCCGCTTGTACGGCTGCTTGAAGATGATGACCAGCAGCAGGCTGAGCAGCGTGCTGAAAAGGGAAATCGAGAAAAGGGTGGAATTCATCCGGAACAGGATGAAACCGGTGCCGATCGCCATGACAATATCCATGACGACGCTCAATGCGATACTGGTGAACACCGACTTGATGGTGCTTGCATCCGAGTATCGGGTGGTGATCTCACCGGTTTTCCGGGTGGCGAAGAACTTCATCGGCAGCTTGTAAACATGGCCGAAGTAGCCCATCATCAGCGGAATATCGATCTTGATGGACAGATAGATCAGAATCCACTGCCGCACCGTCGAGATCAATGTGCTGGTGAGACTGATCACACTGAATATGATGATCAACGTGACCAGTAAACTTTGCAGTCCGTAGGGTAAAACCTCATCCATCAACGCTCGGTTGAAGATCGAGGACACGATGCCGAGCACCGTAAGCACCACGGAACTGAGGATCGCATAAGCAAAAAGTTTTTTCTGGGGCAGCAGCAGATCGAGATACCGCTTGATCATGCCGCCCTTTTTCTCTTTGCCGGGCTTGAACTCCGAGGTGGGGTTCATCAACAGAAGTACGCCGGTAAAGTTTTTATAGAACTCGTCAAGGGAGATCTTTTTCAGTTCATTGGCCGGGTCGCCGATGACGACGTAATCCTTGCTTTTGAACTTTTTGGTCTCATCCTGCCGGAGTTTTTCCTCTTCCAGAATATGCTTGCGCCGCTTGGTATCATCCTTGATGGTCGTCTTTTTGAAGATGACCACAAAGTGGGCCAGACCCTGATCGGTAATGACCTGCGCAATGCAGGGAAGAGTGAAATCGCTTAAAAAGTTTTCACGGTCTACACGAACTGCCGCCGTATTGAATCCCAGCTCATTAGCGGCTTTTTGCAGACCCACAAGATTGGTGCCCTTGAGGTCTGTACCCATCATGTCCCGAAGTTTCGTGATGGTGATTTCCTTTTTGTAGTGCAGGCACACCATTGCGAGACTGGCAGCTGCACAGTCCGTTGTGTCGTGCTGCCGGACGTAGGTATAGCGCATAGATGTTGTTCCTTTGTCGGAGACAGCCGCCGCTGCGGGAAAGGTCTCTTTTTGTTTTGTCTGGTTTCTATCCAAAACCACGGTCACATTCTAACACATTGTGTGCAATTTCACAAGTGAAAGTTTGCAAGATGTGGAATTGAGCAAAATAAAAATATTGTAAAGGGCTCGCTTTTATTAAGCAGCGCATAGCCCACTGCTCTGCCCTGCCCTGCGGAGAAACAAGGCAGAGCAGTGGTCAGCTGCCATCAAAAGAAGGGAGCACCTACCCTTTGATCAAGATACGCTGCGCTTCAGGGGTGCTCATGCTCTCCTAAAGCTTGGGTGTAGTATACCACAATATGACAGGTTCTTCAAGGGGTTCTTTTTTAAGAAACCCTTAATTTTGATGAAAATGTGAAAAAAGTCACAGAATGGTTACAATATAGCATCAAAAAAAGCGGCAAGCCAAATGGCTCGCCGCTCAAGGACGCCTCTTGCCTGACTCGAACAGGCGACACCCTGATTAACAGTCAGGTGCTCTAACCGACTGAGCTAAAGAGGCAGATATTCTGAGTTGCGCAGCGGCAAACAGTTGCTGCGAGATGTATTATACCGCTTCCCTTCCGCAAATGCAAGGGCTTTTTGAAAAAAGTTTTAAATTTGCTTTGTTGGGTAGCCCTCTCAGTCTCGCTGACGCTCGCCAGCTCTCCCAAAGGGAGAGCCCTTGGCAGATTGATGCAGTTTGCGCTGGACGCTTGAAGCACGATAGGGGATAAAACAGCTGAGCCCTGCTGCCTAGGGCAGGCTCGTCTTTGTACAACCTCTCAGTCTCACTTCGTTCGACAGCTCCCCTGGTAGGGGAGCCTCTGGCGAAGAGGGCAGGCTTTACGGCTTGCCAAGGCCTCCCCTACAAGGGGAGGTGGCAATGCGAAGCATTGACGGAGAGGTTGTACAGAGCAGCTGTGAATCCAGACGGCAACGCCGTGACTGAGAGGGCTACGATCCGGCAATTTTCTCCCCCGCCTTCTGCTACCCTGTATCCAAAGGAGGTGCTGGCCCATCAAAACGGTGATCTACCTCGATGTATTACTCTTAGTCAATTTTGCGCTGGCCCTGCTGTTCCTGCTGGGGGCCGGGCTGCTCAGCGGGCAGAGCTGCACCCCGCTGCGGCTCATCGCCGGGGGAGGTACGGCAGCGTTATCGTCGCTGGCTTTGCTCCTGCCCGCTCTGCCCGGGCCGCTGGCCTTCCTTTATAAAGCAGCCACCGCCGCTCTCACCCTTTGGCTTGCCTACGGCTGGCATGGAGGAAGAAACTTCGGGCAGCTGGCGGTCTGGTATGGTCTGCTCAACCTGCTTCTGGCGGGTGCGGTGCTGCTGCCCGGGGCCCGGACCAACAATTTCAGCTGTTATCTGCCCCTGTCACCCGGGGTTTTGCTGTCCTCTGCGGCAATTCTGTACATGATATTACAATTCGTGCTGCATTTTCTAGGCCGTGCTACCCTGCAGACCCGGCCCGCCCGGCTCACCCTTGCAGCTGGCGATACCCGGCTGAGCGTCTCCGCTCTGCGGGATACCGGATTTTCCGTTCAGGAGCCGCTGTCCGGCCGGACGGTGGTTCTGGTGCGATATTCCCCGCTCCGGGCACAGCTTTCCGGGCCGCTCCGGGCCTATCTGGACGCCGAATTTTCCGGGCAGGCTCCCCTGCCGCCGCCGGAGCTTGGGGTGCGGCTGGTACCCTGCACCACAGTAGCGGGCCGCTGCATCCTGCCCGCCGTCCCGGCCCGGGAATTGACCGTCCGGGCCAGAACACACGATGAAACGTACTCCAATTTATACGCAGCGTTTTGTGACACCCCGCCCCCGCCGGGCGGCTGGACCCTTTTGATGGGAGGCTGATACCATGTGGGATCATTTTCTTCACTTTTTGCGCCGTCTGTGGCTGCGCTGGACGTGGCCGGGCGGCGTGCATTATGTTTCGGGCTCGTCCAGCCTGCCCCCACCTCTGGCACCGGAGGAAGAAAAAGAAACACTGGCCCGGATGGCCGCCGGTGACCCCGCTGCCCGGGATACGCTCATCACCCGGAACCTGCGGCTGGTGGTCTACCTTGCCAAGAAATACGAAAACACCGGTGTGCCCTCAGAGGATATGATCTCCATCGGCACCATTGGGCTCATCAAAGCCGTGAACACCTTTACCCCTGAGCGGAACATCAAGCTTGCCACCTATGCCAGCCGGTGCATCGGCAACGAAATTCTGATGTACCTGCGCAAAAGTTCCAATCGAAGGCAGGAGGCCAGCATCGACGAGCCCCTCAACATCGACAGCGACGGCAACGAGCTGCTCCTCTCGGACGTATTGAGCAGCGACGAAAATCAGGTTGGGCTTCAGCTGGAGCAGGATGCCGAACGGGCCAGCCTGCGGCAGTCGGTAGCCCTGCTCTCCCCCCGGGAACGGCAGATCATGGAGCTGCGGTTCGGCCTTGCCGACGGCATGGAGCACACCCAAAAGGAAGCCGCCGACGCTTTGGGCATCAGCCAGAGCTACATCTCCCGTCTGGAAAAGAAGATCATCCGGGAATTGCGGGAAAAGTTGGCAGACTGCTGACCCTGCATACTTTTCTCCCCCTCCGCCCATACTTCCGGTGAAGTTCAAACGAAACCGGAGGTTCGGGGGATGTACAACAAAGTAGAACTCTGCGGCGTGAACACGGCGGAACTGCCAGTTCTGAGCGAAGAGGAAAAGCGGCAGCTGCTCACCCGGGCCCGGGCCGGGGACAAAGCCGCCCGGCAAAGCATGATCGAAGGCAACCTGCGGCTTGTCCTCAGTGTAGTGCAGCGGTTCGCCCAGCGGGGCGAAAATCTGGACGACCTGTTTCAGGTGGGCTGCATCGGGCTTATCAAGGCCATCGACAACTTTGACCCAACGCAGGAGGTGCGGTTTTCCACCTACGGCGTGCCCATGATCATCGGGGAGATCCGGCGGTTTTTGCGGGACAACAACGCTCTTCGGGTCAGCCGCTCCCTGCGGGATACCGCCTACCGGGCCATGCAGTCCCGGGAAGAGCTGGAAAAGCAGCTGGGCCGGGAGCCCACCGTGGAAGAGATCGCTGCAAAGGCCGGGCTTCCCCGCCGGGAGATCGCTGCCGCACTGGAATCGGTGGTGGAGCCCCTGAGCCTTGAAGAGCCTATCTACACCGACGGCGGCGACGCCATGTATGTCATCGATCAGGTGCGGGACCCGGACGGCGAGGACAGCTGGATCAGCGGGCTGGAATTCCGGCAGACGGTGGCGGGCCTGACCGCTCGGGAAAAGAAGATCATGGAGCTGCGGTATCTCCGGGGGCAGACCCAGATGGAAGTTGCCCGGGAGATCGGTATCAGTCAGGCACAGGTCAGCCGGCTGGAAAAAGCAGCCCTGCAGCAGTTCCACCATAAAGGCTGAAAAAGCGGCCCCTCTCCTTATTATAAAGGAAGGGCCGCTCTTTGCTGTGCCGCTACCGGCGGCTGTATTTTTTCCGGGTGGCTGCACCGCCCCGGAGATGACGTTCGGCTTTGTTTCGGGCCAGCACCGCCCGCACCTGAGCCGCCAATGCCGGGCTGACCCGCCGCAGCCGGGTGGACACATCCTTGTGGACGGTGGACTTGCTGCACCCGAATTCCCGGGCCGCTGCCCGCACCGTTGCGCCGTACTTTACAATATATTCTCCCAGCCGCACCGCCCGCTGCTCCGGATCACCCTTCATGGCCCTTCCCTCCCGCTTTGTACCTGTTAAAAAATATGCGCTGTGGGCGGCAGATATGCCGGTAAGGGCTTGACTTTTGCCATTCTTTGGCTATACTGAGAATGGACACGAAAACAGGGGTGCCGAAAGGCTGAGATTTGCGCAAGCAAAGTACCCTTTAACCTGATCCGGGTAATGCCGGCGTAGGTAGTTTGCGGAAAAAGTCCGTTTTCACAAACGACCCATGCGCCTGCCATTGTGCGGGCGCATTTTGTTTTTGTGTACTACTATAATGAGAAGAGGAATCTTCATGACAAAATCTTATTCCAAGACCCGCATCCTCGTGGAATGTGCCCTGATGATTGCAATTGGCACCGTGCTGAGCAACATCAAATTCTTCACCCTGCCCAACGGCGGCAGCGTTACCCTGCTGAGTATGCTGCCCTTTGTGCTGGTGTCCTTCCGCCACGGCGTCAAGTGGGGCCTGTTCACCGGTCTGG
>CALDNF010000229.1 GCA_937917475.1 uncultured Faecalibacterium sp. | reverse complement strand
CCCTTAGTGTGCTGGTGGAGTGTGACGGCAAATTCATGCTCTACGATGGCGGCAATGTGGACGACGGCAGTCTGGTGGTCTCCTATTTGCAGAATCAGGGTGTGGAGGAGCTGGAATATGTCTTCTGCTCTCACGCCCATGAGGACCATGTGGGCGGTCTGGCTGCTGCGCTGGCCTACTTCCCGGCAAACCATGTCTACAGTCCGGTGACGGAAGCAGACACAAAATGCTTCCGGGATTTTGTCAAGTACACCCAGCAGCAGGGCTTGCAGCTGGAAGTGCCCGCCGTGGGCACGGTTTGGCAGCTGGGCAGTGCGGCGGTGACCCTGCTGGGCCCGGTGAAGCAGTACGGCGACACCAACGACACCTCGCTGGTGCTCCGCATCGATTACGGCTCCACCAGCTTTCTGCTCACCGGCGATATGGAAGCCGATGCCGAGCGTGATCTCGTGGACAGCGGAGCCAACCTGAAAGCGGACGTTCTGCAGGTGGGGCACCATGGTTCCAGTACATCGACGAGTTATGTGTTCCTGAACTCAGTCCTGCCGGAGATGGGCGTCATCTCCTGCGGGGCAAACAACAAATACGGCCACCCCCACGAGGAGACCCTGAGCATCCTGCGGGATGCCGGGGTGGACGTTTACCGCACCGACCTGCTGGGCACCATCACCATTTCCAGTGACGGTGCAAACTACACGGTAGGCACCGAACATTTTGCAACGGATGCCCAGCTGAACCCCACAGACCCGGCGGCATCCAGCACCGCACAGCAGGCGTACATCGGCAATGTGAACTCCAAAAAGTTCCACCTGCCTACCTGCCCGAATCTTCCGGCAGAGAAGAATCAGATCCTCTTCTCCAGCTACGATGAGGCGATCGCCGCAGGCTACACCCCCTGCGCTACCTGCATCAAATAAAATACAAAAGCAAACGGCCCGGCTCATTCAAAAGCGAATGAACCAGGCCGTTTTTGCTCGTAAAAATCAGTTCACGCCAAAGAATTCCTTGGCGATATCGGCGGTCTTTTTGGCGTCCTTGGCGTACCAGTCGGCCCCGATCTTTTCAGCATATTCCGGGGTCAGAACTGCGCCGCCGACTACGATCTTGCAGTCCAGCTTTGCGTCGTGGAGGGCGGCAATGGTCTCCTCCATGCTCTTGAGGGTGGTGGTCATCAGGGCAGACAGACCCACAAGGTGGACGTCTTTTTCCCGGACGGTGTTCACGACCGTCTCAATGGGTACATCCCGGCCCAGGTCAATGACCTCAAAGCCGTAGTTTTCCAGAATGACCCGGACGATGTTTTTGCCGATGTCGTGGACATCGCCCTTGACGGTGGCAAGCACGATCCGGCCCTTGCTGGCTCCGCTGCCGCCGTTTTTGGCGATAGCGGTCTTGATCTCATCAAAGGCACTCTGGGCTGCGCTGGCGGCCTGCAGCAGCTGGGGCAGGAAGAGGGTGCCCTTTTCGTACTTCACACCCACGATGTCCAAGGCCGGGATAAGGGCCTGATCCACCAGTTCCAACGGGTCCTTTTCTTCCAGCAGGGCCTTGGTGCGGGCGGCGGCTTCGCCCTTGAGACCCTTTTCCACCGCCTTCATCAGGGGGGCGTAGGGGCCGGAGAAGGAGGCTTCCTCTTCAGATGGGGCAGCAGACTGCACGGCTGCCTTGGCAAGAGCGGTGGAGGCAGGTACCCGGTTGGCGTACCGCTCGATGTATTTGGTGCTCTGCTTGTCCCGGTTGGTCAGGACGTTGTAGGCGTAGACTGCCGCCATCATCTCTTCGCTGGAAGGGTTCATAATGGCAAGGTCCAGCCCGGCGTACATGGCCATGGTCAGGAAGGTGGTGTTCAGATAGGTGCGGCAGGGCAGGCCGAAGCTGATATTGGACACGCCCAGAATGGTGCGCACCCTCAGCTCCTGCTTGCACCGGGCCAGAGCCTGCACCGTGGCCAGAACGTCTGCCTGCTGTGCGCTGGCGGTCAGGGTCAGGCAGTCGATGTAGATGTCCTCGGCAGGGATGCCGGCGGCAAGGGCAGCGTCCTGGATGCGGCGGGCAATGGCAACACGGTCCTCAGCGGCGGGCAGGATGCCCCGCTTGTCGATGGCAAGGCCTACCACGGCGGCACCGTACTTTTTGCAGAGGGGCAGGATCTTTTCCAGCACCTCCGGTTCTCCGTTGACCGAGTTGACGATGGGTTTGCCGTTGTAGACCCGCAGGCCCCGCTCCAATGCGTCGGCGTGGGAGGAATCCAGCTGCAGGGGCAGGCTGACTACGCTTTGCAGAGCCTTGACCACCTGCTCCATGACCACCGGCTCGTCCACGCCGGGAGCACCCACGTTCACATCCAGCACCTGCGCGCCGGCTTCCACCTGGCTGACTGCCTGCTCGAGGATGTAGTTCATGTCGCCTTCCCGCAGGGCCTGCTGGAACCGTTTTTTGCCGGTGGGGTTGATCCGCTCACCCACCACGGTGATGCCGTCCACGACGACATAATTCACCGGAGAACAGAGCACCGAGGGCATGGGATGTGCGGCCCGGCCGGGGACGCTGCCCTCGAATACGCCGTTGAGCAGCTTGATGAACTCGGGGGTGGTGCCGCAGCAGCCGCCCGCTGCAAAGAGCCCCAGTTCCCGGTAAGGCTTCATCTGCATGGCGTAGAGCTGCGGGGTGATGTCGTAACCGGAGCCGTCTGCCCGGGGCAGGCCGGCGTTGGGTTTGACAAAGACCGGGAAATCTCCGGGCAGGGCCTCGGTGAGCCGCTTTGCCATGGGGAAGATCTCCTTGGGCCCCAGCGAGCAGTTGATGCCCACGGCGTCAGCTCCAAGGCCACGGGCCGTGGCGGCAAAGCTCTCCACGGTGCAGCCGGTAAAGGTGCGGCCCCCCGCTTCAAAGCTCATGCTGGCAAGGATGGGCAGCTCCGAGTTTTCCTTCGCGGCCAGCAGGGCAGCTTTCAGCTCATACAGGTCCGTGAAGGTCTCAAAGAAGATCAGGTCGGCCCCGGCAGCAACGCCCGCCCGGACGATCCGGCCATATTCGCTCACAGCATCCTCAAAGGCCAGCGTTCCGCTGGGTTCCAGCAGCTCGCCCAGGGGGCCCACGTCCAGTGCAGTCAGCGCACCGTAAGGGGCACAGGCCCGCTTGCAGCAGCCGATGCCCGCCGCAATGAGCTCTTCCAGAGTGTATTGGCTGCCCGCCAGCTTGTGGGCCGAGGCACCAAAGGTGTTGGCGTTGACGATCCGGCTTCCTGCCGCAGCATAGGCGGCGTGGATGCTTTCGATCAAAGCCGGATTTTCGATGTTCAGCTCTTCGGGCCTTGCACCCAGCTTGAGCCCGGCAGCCTGCAGCATGGTGCCCATGCCTCCGTCCAGCAGGATGGTATAGGGCTGATTAAAAAGTTCATTCGCTTGCACAGGTCTTTCCCCTCTTTCGATATTCGCAGCGGGTGCGGAGCACACAGTGGCCGCACCCGGCAAGTTTTCCTTTTACTGGATGATCACTGACACCCAGCAGAGCCGTGATGCTCTTGCGGGGGGTCATCAGGTTGGTGGAGGTGACGCAAAGCCCGGCCCGGCGGGCAGTGTCCAGAGCCGCCGCCACCAGCGGCTGCACCGTGATGGGCCAATCGCCGTAGCCCGGCGAGAATCGGCCGGTCAGGTACTTTCCCTCTCCTGCGGCCCACTGCCGAAGCTCGGCTTCAGCGGCATCTGCGGCCTGCTCGGCCAGCGCAGAGCCCAGCGCATCCGAGGCTACCGAGGCGGCGATGTCGCCCACCCCGGCCCGGCGGATCTGCGCATCCACCCCGGCACCCAGCGTTACAGCCAGCAGCAGGGCATGGCCGCAGCCCTCCAGATGGCGGAAGATGTCGTCCCCGGCCAGAATTCCGGCTTCGGTCAGGCTGTCCACATCAGCTTCCAGCCAGACCGCCCGGGGCATTGCCGCCGCCAGCAGCGGCCCGGCACAGCGTTCCAGCAGCGCAAGGGTGCCGGCATCCGGCTCCCCATGGCATCCAAAATACCGTGCCGCCTGTAAAATATCGATGGCTTCCGGCTTTTCTATCGCCAGCGGCCTGCTTGCACCAATGCCCATGAACGCCCCTCCTCCCGTTTCGTGATGGTATAAAGTATACCGCAGGACCCCTTGGAAATCAATCCTGCCATATCCTGCAAAAAACGCCCATGGTTTATTTTCAATTTGTTCAAAAACCTCACAAAGAAACTCCATTTTTATCCGGTACAATAAAAGCGTGGTCGGGAGGGAGAACAAAAGCTCCCCGGGCCGACAAAATGCAGGCAGCGAAAGCCACGGGCGGGGCCCGGCGGCTTCCCTTTAAAAAAACACTGTCCCCCGTTTATGCGAGGCAATAGCCAGACGGCGGACAGACTACCAACAACCTCCTGACAGCCGCAAATGTTTGGAGTTCTCATACACAGGCAGTACCGCTTTCTCCTCCTTTCCACGGTACTGCCTGTTTTTGTGTTCTCCGGACAAATGGATGCAGACGGAAGGGTGTGTGAGATGCAGCAGGATAAAAACAGACCGGGCTCTGCGGTCTGGGTCTATGGCAGGATGCCGCTGACCCGGACAACAGAGCCCGGTATTTTATTGCAGTTTCTTTGCGGCTGCATCCACAAGCCGGGAAGCCGCATAGCCAAGGGCGGTGCCGATGAGAGCACCGGCCAGAACATCGGTGGGATAATGAACATAGAGGTAGAGCCGGGACAGACCGATGAAGACGGCCAGAGCTACAGCATAGGGGCCAAGACGGTTTTTCTGAAACACCAGAGATGCTGCGGCGGCAAAAGCGGATGCGGAGTGTCCGGAAGGAAAAGACCAGCCGCTGGGCCGGGACACGAGGGTGAGCATATCCGGGTTTACATCGCAGGGGCGGGGCCGGGAAAAGAACGGCTTAAGGCAGAAGTCGCCTACGATCAGATAAAGCAGAAGGGACGCTGCCATGGCGCACCCGGCTTTCCGGGTGCGGGGGAAAATCAGCAGAAGAACGGCAAAAACGATCCATATCTCCCCGTGGGCACCAGCCTTGTCAAAAAAGACTGCCAGCGCACTGAGAAGGGGAGTGTGGAGACTCTGAAACCAGTCGAGAATGGGATATTCAAAGGCCATAAGTTTGTCCTCCATCCGGTCAGCGGCAGTCCCGCAGACGCTCGGCAGGCAGCACGGAGGTCAAAAAGCTCCATGCGGTATCCATGCTCTCGTTGAGCAGATAAGCCTGATTCTGCTGGACATAAATGTAAATGGCCCCGGGAGTGCGGTAGACGGTGTGGATGTTCTGCCAAGGGTACTGGTGGGTGGGCTCGGGACGATCCTGTTCACCGGCCATCCAGACTGAAAGCCCGGCATCATCCAGCAGGAGCCGGTAGAAGGGGCGGGACTGTTTGTCCAGCCCCATTTTTTTGATCTGGACGCTCAGATTGTGGAAGAAGTTCCAGAAATAGGCGGCGGGCAGGCCCAGAGCCACCACGGCAAGCACCACGGTGAGCAGGGCAGCACCATCCCGCCGGCCTACCTGAGACAGGCAGATGCCCGCCGAGACCAGCAGGATGGCGGTGAAGAGGGCTGGGCGGTGCCACCGCTTGTGATGGCGCAGAAGGTCGAACGCAGCAAAATTGCGGAAGGATTCAGCGTCCATCCGGACGGAAACAGAGAGCGGCTGAAGCATAGGCGAAAGCCTCCTTTTTTATGCATAGTACCATATTTTTTCGCAACAATCAAGGAAAAACTTGCGCAGATGACATAAAACGTGATAGAATAGAACGATAGAAAGCGGATTCGGCAGATCGAAGGATAAAGTTGGCCGGGAGATGGGGAGGAAGAACAGTGGGGCGGCACATGACCTTGAAAGGGCGGATCGGGCTCTGTCTGGGGGCATTTTTTCTGGCCCTCATCGCCCAGATCTTCCTGAGCTTTTACCAATCAAACACCGTGCTGCGGGAATTGGATGACCAGATGGGCAACTTCAATGCCATCAGCCGGTTCCAGAACGGCGTGGAGCGGAGTCTAAATGCGCTGGACAGCTATCGCTGGGAGTACGGCGATTCCGACGAGCTGCTGGACGAGCTCCACGGTTCCTTTTCTACCATGAACGCCTGGCTCTGGCGGATCGAAGGGGAAATCGATACGGTGAGCGAAGAGCAGTACTTGCTGTATCAGGCTCTTTGCACCACATATGACAGCTATGTGGAGTTCACTGACCAGCTGGAAGCGGAGATCGAGACGGGCAGCAGCGCAGAAGCGGCCCAGCTCTATTATAACAAGGTGTCGCCCTGCGGGGGCTATCTCCGGCAGTACGCCCAGCAGCTGCTCAATCAGGCCATCGGGGATGCACAGGAGACTTACACCACGGTTTCGGCCCTCAGCAACCAGATCAAGTGGATGCAGACCGTTGTGGCGGGGCTCTGCCTTGTGCTGGGCTGCATCATGGCCTATTCGGTCATGAAGCTGCTGACCCCGGTGCAGCAGCTCATCGGAGCATCACAGGCCATTGCCCGGCGGGAGTTCGATACCCCGGACGTGCCGGTGCCCCGGCAGGATGAGATGGGCCAGCTGGCCGATGCCTTTAACAGGATGAAGCACTCCATGGCCCAGCAGGTGAACACTCTGCGGGAGAAAAACGAGATCGAGCGGGAGCTCCACCGGCAAAAGACTGAGGCCCTTGAGTTGCAGAACCGAATGGAGCGGAGCCGTTTGCAGCAGCTCCGGAGCCAGATCGACCCCCATTTCCTTTTTAATACGCTGAATGTCATTCTACAGACGGCAGGGCAGGAAACAGCCTACCGCACGCAGGCATTGATCACTGCGTTGTCCCATCTGCTGCGGTACAGCCTGATGAGCAATGACGAGCAGGTGCCCCTCTCCCGGGAGGTGCGGATCGTGGATGAGTATTATTCCATCTACCATGTCCGCTTTGGCGACCGGGTGAAGATGCGTTGGCGGATCTCGGATTCGCTGGAACTCACCGAGACCATGGTGCCCTCGTTTATTTTGCAGCCCATCGTGGAAAACGCCTTCAAGCATGGCATTTCCCCTAAGGAAGAGGGAGGCGTGGTGCGCATCCGGATCAATCCGCTGCGGGACAAAGGGCTGCTTTATATCAGTGTATGCGACAACGGTGTGGGCATCCCGGCGGATCAGCTGGCTCAGCTTCAGACAGCTCTGGAAACGTCCAGCGAGGAGCGTTGGGAACACATCGGCATTTATAATGTGGCGGCACGGCTGCGCCTGAGGGACAAACGCTGCCGGATGAAAATACGGTCCCACGAGGGCAGAGGTACGGCCATTGCGCTGTATCTGCCGCTGGTGGAGCCTTTGGAGGAGGATTTTGACGATGATCCGTCTGTTGATTGCGGATGATGAGAAGCTGGAGCGGGAAGCTCTGGCCGATATGGTGAGCCGCCGGTTCGAGCACGAAGTGGTGATCGAGATGGCGGAAAATGGCCGCAAGGCGGCGGACACGGCAGTGCTTTGGCGGGCAGAGCTGATCCTGATGGACATCGAGATGCCGGGCATGAGCGGGCTGGATGCGGCCCGGGCTGTGCTGGCCCAGCGGCCCGGCTGCCGGGTGATTTTTATAACGGCTTACAGCCTTTTCCAGTATGCCCACGAGGCGGTGCATCTGGGAGCCTGCGATTACCTGCTCAAGCCGGTGGACCCCGACGAGCTGGAAGCTTCCATCCGCCGGGCCATCCGGCAGATCGAGACAGAGCGGAAGCTTGCGGCTCTGGCCCCGGTGGAGCCGGAATCAGCCGAGGAAGCCGAAGAACCCGAAGCGGAGACTGAAAACGAGAACAGCCAGACGGCCATGGTCATGGCGCAGGTGCGGCAGTATCTGGAAGATAACTATATGTTTGACCTCTCACTGGACAGCGTGGGCGAAATTTTGCATATCAGCCCGGCGTACCTGTCGGCTCAGTTTAAAAAGTATCAGAAAATGAACTTCCTTGACTGCCTGACCGAACTGCGGATCAATGCGGCCAAGGAGCTGCTGGCCGACCCCTTCCGCTCCTCGGCGGAGGTGGCTTCCATGGTGGGCTACGAGGATGCCAGTTACTTTGCCCGGGCCTTCAAAAAGCGGACCGGAATGACCCCCACCCAGTACCGGCGGCAGATCAAAGCGGTTCCCCATCCGGAGGGGGTGCTATGATCGGGCGGCGGGGATTCCTTGCAGGGGCGGCGGTTTGTGCGGTGATGAACCTGACCGGCTGCGCTTTTCAACCACAGACGGCAGAAACGGTGGAAAACCGGCCCGACCTGATTCTCCGCTACGCTGAAAACCAGCCGGAGGACTACCCCACTACGCAGGCGGCGTTGGATTTTGCCCGGCGGGTGGCCGAAAAAACCGACGGCAGGGTGAAGATCGTGGTCTACAGCGGCGGAGAGCTGGGGGCAGAACAGAGCGTTATCCAGCAGGTGCAGTTCGGCGGCATCGACTTCGCCCGGGTGTCCCTGAGCCAGCTGGCGGAGTATGTGCCTTCCCTGAGCGTTTTGCAGCTGCCTTTTCTGTATCAGGACGCAGCCCAGATGTGGCGGGTGCTGGATGGAACCATCGGGGATGATTTTCTGGCGCAGCTGGATCAGATGGACCTGCGGGGGCTGTCCTGGTTCGATGCCGGTGTGCGGAGTTTTTATACCTGCAAAAAGGTGGAGAACCTTGCCCAGCTGCAGGGGCTGACCCTCCGGGTGCAGGAGTCGGATATGATGAGTGAGATGGTCACCGAGCTGGGCGCAAAGCCGGTGCAGGTGGTCTACAGTCAGGTCTATGCGGCTCTCCACAATGCGGAGATCGACGGAGCGGAGAATAACTGGCCCAGCTACGAGGCCATGAGCCACTACGAAGCGGCTCCATATTTTTTGCAGGATGAACACACCCGTGTGCCGGAGATCCAGCTGGCCAGCACCGCTGTGATGAAAAAGCTTTCGCAGCTGGGCCCCTCCTATCCGGGAATCATCCGCTCCTGCGCCCGGGAATCGGCTCTGACCGAGCGGAGCCTCTGGGCAGCCCGGGAGACCAAGGCAGAGGAGGATCTGCGGGCAAAGGGAATCGAGGTGACCACCCTTTCTGCGGAGGAAAAGCAGAAGTTCCGTGCGGCGGTGCAGCCTCTTTACGACAGCTTTGCTGAACAGCAGGAGCTGATCGGACAAATTCAGAACAGTTGATGTGATGTATCCATCTGATTGTAATATATCACCAAAGAGACTCTGAAAACTTGAACAGGATGCACAAAAGAAATCTTCACATTCTTTCAAAAAACAGGACATTTTTCAGAACCCCTTGAGAAAGTGAAATTTTTTTGCTAAAGTGTGAACAACAAATGAATGGCGGTGCGCCTCCTGTGCAAAGGGCGGCCGACATTGGGAAATGGATTTTAGGAGGACAATCGTATGAAAAAGATCACTCGTCGCAGCTTTCTGGCCGCAGCAGGCGTTTCCGCCGCTGCTCTGGCACTGACCGCTTGCGGTGGCTCCAAGACCACCGCTTCTTCTACCGCAACCTCTACCGCAGCTTCCGCTGCACCCGCAGGCGATGCTTCTGCTGCCGCTTCCGACCCGAAGGTGACTCTGGTCTACGCCGAGGTCAACCCGCTGGATACCATCGTTGGTCA
>CALDNF010000228.1 GCA_937917475.1 uncultured Faecalibacterium sp. | reverse complement strand
CAGTCTGCCCGGTGACAGCCATCCAGAACCGCTATTCCATGATGGCCCGCTGGTACGAGAACCTTTTCCCGGTGCTGGAAGAATTGCACATTGGTTATGTGGCATTCTCGCCGCTGGCAAATGGTTTTCTGTCTGGCAGATACGATAAGACTTCTCAGTTTGAAGTCGGCACGGACTACCGCAGCGTCATGCCGCAGTTTCAGCCGGACAGCATTGACCAGAACAGTGCACTGCTGGAGCTGTTGAACCGTCTTGCCGCCGAGAAAAATGCAACGCCTGCCCAGATCTCTCTGGCATGGATGCTGTGCAAAAAGCCCTACATCGTGCCGATTCCCGGCACCCGGAAGCTCAGCCGTTTGCAGGAAAATTCCGGTGCAGCGGATGTCGTATTGTCTGCCGCAGAGGTGGCTCTGATCGATGAAGCACTGGTGCACATGGAAATGTCGCAGGTGTTTGGTGGGAGCCAAATTATAAAGAAATAATATTTCGCCAAAGTTCAAAAGCGATGCAATCGCATAGCCTGCGTGCTTTCCTCACAACCTCCGCTTACAACAAAAAATGAGATAGGCTATTCCCTTTAGGGAAAGTCTATCTCATTTTTACTTTGGGCCATTTTCAGCAGCTCCATCACAGACAGAGCCGATTCTGGCTTTTACTTTCTCTTTGCCGCCTTCTTGCGGGTGGTCTTTCTTGCAGCAGGCTTCTTGGCCGGTGCCTTTGCGGCGGGCTTAGCGGGCTCTGCCTTTGCAGGCTCCGCTGCCTTTTCCTCTGCCGGCTCTGCTTTAACTGCGGGCTTTTCTTCCACCTTGGGTGCCTCAGCAGCGGGTACAGCAGCCTTGACCGGTTCTGCCTTCTCCGCAACAGGAGCGGCCACGGTCTCAGCCGCCTCTTCCACCTTCTTTGCAGCCCGCTTTGCACGGTCCTTCACTTCGGAAATGGTCCAGAGCTGATCCTCTCCGGCCGTCTCCTGCCAGATCTGCAGCACAGCACCGTCGGTGACACCCATGCCCACGGTATCGATACACTTGCCGCCGGCCCAGGAAGAGCGCAGCCGGACCTTGCCTTCCGGCGTGGGCTGAAGCATCCACATCTGAGAGGTTCCGCCTACATCCTCCCACAGATGCAGCCAGGTGCCGTTTGCCGTGCCGGTCATCATCAGGTCGATCAGCTTACCGCTGGCACGGTTGCAGATGCGGTACACACCATCCCCCACACGGATGAAGCTCCACTCCTGCTCGGGCTTGTGGTCATACTTGCCCAGCCGGATATCGCCGCCGTCCTTTGCGGTCTCCACCGCACCGATCACACTGCCGTTCTTGGCAGCGATGGTATAAAACCGATCCGCATGGATCACAGTCTGCTCAACAGATTTCATCGTTGTCCCCTCCACAATTAGTCACATTTTACAAAAGCTCTTGCTTTCTCCTGTTAAATTATACCACTTGCCGTGATTTTCTACAAGGGATTCGACATTCCTTTAGCACTTTCAACAAAATGTTCTCCGGTTCCCACTTCTTTTGAGCCCAAAGACCTAAAAACATGGCATGAATTTCGTTCTCCTATAATGAATTTATTTCGTTTTTTGTTCCGGATCTCTGCGGAAAAATCCCTCGACATTTCTGCTGCAATGGGATATAATAATAAAATGTCTTATTTTACCGTTCTTTTATTGCAGGTTTCACAAGTAACGCTTTTCAACGCAGCGTATTTGCAATATGCAATTGGGAAGGACGTTTTTTCTATGTCTGTTCTCTGGTTCAGAAAGAGAGGGTTTTCATGAGTTCCACCGACCAAAGCACCGCACAATTCCGCAAAATGACCGAGACTCCCATCCCGAAGCTGATCCTCGGCCTTGCCGCCCCTACCATTCTCAGTATGCTGATCACCAGCATCTACAATCTGGCTGACACCTTCTTTGTGGGCCAGATCTCCACCAGTGCTTCGGGTGCGGTAGGCGTGGTCTCCAGCCTGATGGCCATCATTCAGGCTCTGGGCTTTATGCTGGGCCACGGCGCAGGCAGCATCATCAGCCGTTCGCTGGGCAGCCAGAATACCGAAGCCGCTACCCGGTTCGCCTCCACCAGCTTTTTCACGGCTCTGGCTTTCGGCACTGTTCTGGCCGTCTGCAGTCTGTCCACCCTGCCCGGCTTCATGATGCTGCTGGGCAGCACTGAGACCATCCTGCCCCATGCCTGCGCCTACGCCCGGCCCATCCTTATCGCCGCCCCCCTGATGATGTCCAGCCTTGTGATGAACAACATCCTCCGCTATGAGGGCAAGGCAAACTTTGCCATGATCGGTCTGGTCACCGGCGGCGTACTGAATATGGTACTGGACCCTGTTTTCATCTTTGGTTTCGGGCTGGGCACCGCCGGTGCGGGCTATGCCACCGCCCTGAGTCAGGGCGTCAGCTTCTGTATCCTGCTGTCCATGTTCCTGCGGGGCCGGACCGTGAGCCGCTTCAAACTCTCCGCTTTCACCCGCAGCCCTGAGGAGTTTGGCACCATCCTCTTCACCGGCCTGCCCAGCTTTGGCCGACAGGGTCTGAACAGCATTGGCGGAATGTTGCTGAACATTGCAGCCCGCAGCTATGGCGACGCCGCCGTAGCCGGTATGAGCATCGTGTCCCGCATCTTCATGTTCATTCTGTCTGTCGCCATCGGCACCGGACAGGGCTTCCAGCCGGTAGCCGCCTTCAACTACGGTGCCCGCAAATTCCGCCGGGTGGCGCAGGCCTGCATTTTTACGATGATCACCAGCTTCTGCTTTTTGGTGGTCATCGTCTCCGTCTGCTGGTTCAACGGTGAGACTCTGATCCGTCTGTTCCGTGATGACCCTGAGGTCACCGCCGTTGCACTGCCCGCCTTCCATTACCAGTGCCTTGCCATCCTGCTGCAGCCGGTGATCGTTGCGGGCAATATGCTGTTCCAGAGCATCGGAAAATCCGGGCGGGCCACTTTTCTGGCCTGCTGCCGTCAGGGCGTGTTCTTCATCCCCCTTATTCTCACTCTGCCCCGGATGCTGGGCCTTGTTGGCATCGAGATCTGCCAGCCTATCGCCGATGTACTGACCTTCTGCGTGTCGGTGCCCTTCCTCTTCCCCTTCCTGCGCAAGCTGAGCAAAATGGAGGAGACCGAAACGGCTGATGCCTGACCCTCAGCGTTCCGTAACCAATTTGTAACTATGACCGGACATTCAGACGCAATTGAATGTCCGGTTTATTCGTATTATAATTGAAGTGGAAAAGTAAAATTCTGGAAGGAGACTATCATGGAACACAAACACACCCTGCGCTTTGGCTGCGCTGCGCTCTGCCTGTCGCTGACTGCCGGGCTTCTCACCTCCTGTTCTCTGCTGCCTGCGGCCTCTCCGCTGCCCGCCCGGCGGGACACCGGAACGCAGGAGCAGCCCCTCTACGATGCATCGGTCCTCAACGACGGTGCGCTCCGGCTGTTCAGCAGTGAGCTGTCCGGCAAGACGGTTCTCTGCGGCTCGCAGGTCGTGGGAGAGTTCGGACCTTCTGACACCGTTTTTCTGTTGGACGATGAGCTTTCCGGCGAGACCAACTACTTCTTCCGCAATTGGGCAGACCGTTCCTCTCCCTCCGGACGGGCATCTGCCCTATACGACAAAACCGGCAAGGCGGTTCTGACCTTTTCGGAGGGACATTATGCCAGTCTCAGTGGAAATTATCTGCTGCTGTCCTCGGAACACTCCTATGAAGAGCTGGCTTCCATGCCCATTCAGTCCGGGGACTGTCAGGTGATCGACCTTTCCACCGGCGAAACCCTCCCCACTCCCCCTAACGCACAGGAATGTGTCGCAGCAGGGGATACGTTCATCTACACCTGCTATGACCGGCCTGCCGGACTGGGAGAGGACGAATACGATGACGATTTCTACCTCAATCGTTCTGCCGTTTTCTGTGACCGAGCGGGCAATGTTCTCCGCACGGACGAGAACACGTATGCGCAGAGCATCTATTTTGACTCTGCGGTTCCTTCCGATTGGGCCATACTCTATCGCACCGATTCTTCCTCTCAGGTGCTGATCTGCAACCCCTCCACCGGAGAGCAGCTTTCCAACTATGAAAATTACTGCGGCAACGGTACCGTCTGTGTAAAATCCATAGATGGCCGTCACCAGCTGATCGACCTTGTCAGTGCCGAGCACAGTCAGGTATTGGCTTCCTTTGATTCGAATGTGTCCTGCTATTTTCCGGGGTATGTGATCCTCTGGGTGGATGGAAATGACAGCCACTATGAACTTTACGATCTGGCTTCCGGCGAGCAGACACGGCTGTGGGGAATGGAACGAAACGCCGACACGGTAGCTTTTTATACTACAGACGGTGCTTTGCGGGTCTACAATTCCGTCACCGGCACCCTGCTGACCGATGCCCATGTAGAACCCGTCGCAAATCTGCAGCGGGTCTTTGTGTCCACCGAGGGCCATGGCTGGGTCTGGCTGCAGCAATATGATAACGACAATTACGAACGCACTTCTTCCTGCGTCTGCGGCCCGGATGGCAAAGTCCGCACCATGGATCTGACCGCTCTTCGTGAAAAATATCAGAACGACTATATTTCTCCTCTTTTTGCCGCTGACGATGACTTTTATTTTTCCATCTCTTATTCTTCTCCGACCGGATCTTCGCTTCAGGACATACTGGACAGCAGCGGCAATGTGGTTCTCAGCAGTCTGGGTGAAAGTTACAACTACAGCACCTCCCTGCCCGAGGGTGTATTCCCGGCCCGCCGGGGCTTCTACACCGGGTGGATGGACCTGAACGGCAACTGGGTCTACTGCCAGAGCATCTTTAGCGCAGACGATGAACCGGAGCAAATGATGTACTCTTGATGTCCTCTGATTGGTACCGAATGAACACATAATTTTTAAGGAGATCACCATGAAACAATATAAAATTTCCCGCCGCAGCTTCCTGCTGGGTCTGGGTGCCGTTTCTTCTGCTGCCCTGCTCGCTGCCTGCGGCAGCTCTGACCGCCGCACCCCGGATTCATCTGAGCCCGCTTCCTCTGCGGCTTCTTCCGCCGCTGCTTCGGAAATCGCCGCAGAGCCATTTTTATCGGCCGATGAATTTCCCGTCACTGACGGCAGCACAGCCTGTATTCCTCTGATCGCACAGATCATGGCAGACACCACCGGCATGGATCTTGAAACAGCTCAGACCTGCGTGCAGACCCACACCACCGCCGGTGCATGGGAAAATCTGAGCCTGTACGGCGATTACGACGGCGGCACAAAGCTCATCATCGCCTACGAAGCCCCGGAATCCGTCAAGGCGGAAATGGCTTCACAGGGAGGCCCGGTGGAGCAGAAGCCCATTGGCCGGGATGCGCTGGTCTTTATCGTCAACGAGGACAACCCGGTCAAGAGCCTGACCCAGCAGCAGCTCCGGGACATCTACTCCGGAAAGATCACCAACTGGAAGGATGTAGGCGGCAACGACCATGAGATCGTTGCGTTCCAGCGGGGCGAAAACTCCGGCAGCCAGACCCTGTTCCAGAAGCTTCTCATTCAGGGCGGCGAGCTGATGGACGCTCCTTCTGAGCTGACCCCCACGGAAATGGGTTATCTGGTGGACAGCATTGCCGAGTACAACAACACCGCCAATGCCATTGGTTTTTCGGTCTATTACTACATCGACCAGATGTACTCCAAACCCGGCCTGCGGCTGCTGGCAGTGGATGGGGTGACTCCTTCCAACGAGACCATCGCCAGCCAGAGCTACCCGCTCTGCAACGAGTTCTATGCTGCCGTCCGGCAGGACTCTGCCGCCGGGACACCGGAGCGTCAGGTCTACGACTGGCTTTCTACTGATGCGGGCCGCTCCTGCATCGAAAAATCCGGCTATGTAGCCGTCACCGGCTGATCCTCATTCCATTCTGACCCTCTTCCTGCGGGAAGAGGGCTTTTTTATGTCCGTTTTTCATCCTAAATTTCCGGCTAAGAAAATTGACTTTTCTTTCGTCCTTTGCTAAAATAAAGGCACAAAAGTTGACAATTTTTTCCGGTTTTGTCCAGTTTTCCGGCATATTTCCGATTTATTTTGAAAGAGAGGTTTCCCCTATGTCCAATCCCATCCACGATCCTCGTGTGGAAAACCGCCGTCTCACTGCCCTGCGCAACACCATCATTCAGGCATCCTCCCTGCTGGAAATTTTACTGTCCTGTCTGGTGCTGGTCGGTCTGCTGCTCTGCATCATCCCCCTCATCCAATGGATGCCCGGCCTGCTGATGGACGGCAACGACGTGGAGATCCGTGCTTTTCTGGAGCGGGCCCTTGAGATCGTCATTGGCATCGAGTTTATCAAGATGCTGGCCAAGCACAGTCCCGGAAGCAGCTTGGAAGTTCTGCTTTATGCCATTGCCCGGCATATGGTGGTGGGCCACGACTCCGCTGTGGAAAACCTGCTCAGTGTCGGTGCCATTGCACTGATCTTCATCGTCCGCAAGTTCTTCTTTGTGCCCGCCTTCGGTGCCCATCTGCCCGACGGCCACCCCGCCCCCGACCTTACTCCGAAACAAAGCGGCATCCCTTCCGAGATCTTCCGTGAGCAGCTGCGTCGGCGCATCCACGCTGAGGACATCACGGAAGATGAGCTGGATGACGATGATTTGAACTATGAGGACAGCACCGTGGACGAGACCACCACGGTCTGAGTGTTTCCTGATTTTCTGCCCCTGCACACCGGTTTGGCTGTGCGGGGGCTTTTTGCACTTGACGGCAGTTGCCGGAAACGGTATCATTAGAGGAAAGAAATGATAAAAGAGGGACATACTATGAAAGCACATATTGCACGCAACCAGAATGCCGGCATCCCGCTGGCTCTGGGCTGGAATCTTTCTGCCGCAGACCGTGGGATTCTGGAAGGAATGGCTCCGGCTTTTGGGATGAAGCTGCTGCCGGTCTCCCCTGCCGACGCAGGCAAGACTGTGGCACAGCTTCTGGGTGAGGTAGAGACCACCGCCCCCCGGACGCTGGTGCTGGAGCCGGGTGCCTACCCTCCCGCTCTGGTGCTGGCCAACTTCCGGGAGAAAGACCTTGATACCCTGCTGGACCTGATGAAGCAGGCGAAGGTGAACATTCCCCTCAAGGCCGTGGTTACCTCCCACAACAAGAATTGGGTCTTTGGTGACCTGCTGGCCCACCTGCAGGAGGAACACTCTGCATTTAACGCCGCAAAGGAGAACCCCAACGCATGAAGACCCGACGTATTTCCGCCTTTTTTCTGACTCTGGTGTTCTGTCTCAGCCTGCTGACCGGCTGCGGCAGCCCGGCGTCTTCCTCAAGTGCTTCCTCCTCCGGTTTGCAGCGGTACAGCACCATCTTCTACGATGCCTTTGATACTGTGACGCAGGTCATCGCCTATTGTGACAGCGAAGAGGAGTTCAATGCCCAGATGGACGCTTTGCACAAGGATCTTGTGACCTATCATCGTCTTTACGACATTTACAACGACTACGAGGGCGTGACCAACGTCAAAACCATCAACGACAACGCAGGCGTTGCCCCGGTGACCGTAGACGACAAGATTCTCGGAATGTTGGAACTGGCCCAAAAGATGTACGATACCACTGACGGCAAACTGAACATCGCCATGGGCAGCGTGCTGCGCATCTGGCACAACTACCGGGAAGCCGCCGAGGCCACCGAGACCGATGCAGACAACACCCTGCCCACGCAGGAAGAACTGGATGCTGCCGCACAGCACTGCGACATCACCAACCTTATCATTGACGATGCCGCCAAGACCGTCTATCTGGCCGACCCGGATATGTCGCTGGATGTGGGCAGCGTGGGCAAGGGATACGCCGTGGAAATGGCTGCGCAGGCCGCTGAGGCTCGGGGCCTGACCAGTGCCCTGATCAGCGTAGGCGGCAACTTGCGGGCCATCGGCACCAAACCGGATGGCAGTCCGTGGGTCGGCGGCGTAGAAAATCCATGGAAGGCTTCGGAGGTCTACACTGCCGACACCTCCACGGTAGCCGCCGTCAACATGAGTGATCTGGCTCTTGTGACCAGCGGCGACTATCAGCGGTATTTCGTAGTGGACGGCGTGCGGTATCACCACCTCATCGACCCCGCCACCCTCTGGCCTGCCGCCTACTTCAACGGCGTCAGTGTCCTTTCGGACGACTCCGGTGTTGCGGACTGTCTGACCACCGGACTGTTCTGTATGCCGCTGGAAGAGGGACAGGCGATCGTGGAAAGTCTGGACGGCGTGGAAGCCCTCTGGTGCACCACCGACGGCGAAGTGGTCACTTCCAGCGGCTGGGATGCCTACGCCAAAAAATAAGCCAAATCATGGCTTTTCCGCAGGACGTTATAAAACCGGAGAGGTTCTCTCCGTTCAGAAAGGAAATCATATGGGAATCGTAGTAATCGGTGCAGTTTTTGTGGACATCAAGGGCTATCCCCTCTCCACTTATATCCCGGGCGGGCGGAACGCCGGCCGGATGGAGCAGGTGCACGGCGGTGTGAGCCGCAATGTAGCGGAAGATATTGCCAATGTAGAGCTGCGCCCCACCTTTGTCAGCTTAGTGGACGACTCCGGCATGGGCCAGGACGTCATTGATAAGCTGGCTAACCACAAAGTCAACACCAAATACATCCAGCGAGTCCCGGACGGCATGGGCACCTGGCTGGCCATTTTTGACAACAACGGCGACGTCTGTGCCGCCATCTCCAAACGGCCGGACACCACACCCCTCACCCGCCTGCTGGAAGAGCAGGGAGACGAGATCTTCAAGGACTGCGCCAGCATCGCCTTGGAACTCGATTTGGAAAAAGAGACGGTCAAACAGGCTTTGAAATTTGCCAAGAAGTATGGCAAAAAGGTTTATGCCGCCGTTTCCAATATGAGTATCGCCATGGAACGCCGGGATTATTTGCAGCAAATCGATTGTTTTGTCTGCAACCAGCAGGAGGCCGGGCTGCTCTTCTCCAACGATTATGACCATCTGGACCCCCAGCAGATGTGCAGCGTGCTGGCCGAGAATGTTCACCGTGCCAACATCCCCTGCATGGTGGTCACCATGGGCGGACAGGGTGCCGTGTACGCTACCTCTAAGGGAGAGTGCGGCGTTGTCCCCGCCAAGAAGGTGGACGTCATCTACACAACCGGTGCGGGAGATGCCTTCTTTGCCGGCACCACCATCGGCCTGACCTACGGCAAGACTCTGCCCGAAGCCTGTGAAATCGGCAGCCGTCTGGCAGCTTCGGTCATCTGCATCACCGAGAATGTCTGCCCCCGCTTCCGCCCGCTGGAATTCGGACTGAACATCCCGGTCGTAGACTGAGAAAGCTTATCCACGCATACGAAAAGAGCCCGCTTCTCAATGCAGGGACTTCATAAAAAAGTATTTTGACCTGATAACAAGAAAACCAGAACCGTTGGCTGAATCAGCTGTACAGTTCTGGTTTTTCTGTTGTTTCTAAGAGCAAGAATCGCCCCGTGGCCACAAATTTTCAATTCTTGCCCCATGGACAGCTTCTTGTTGGGGCGTGCCTGCCCCAAACCCTGCTGAAGCGTGACCGTATGGGTCACTTCAAATGGTACTCGTATTCGTTGTCCATTGCCTGAAA
>CALDNF010000227.1 GCA_937917475.1 uncultured Faecalibacterium sp. | reverse complement strand
GAGGACGGAATGAGCCCCATCGCAGAGGGCGGTGCGTACCCCGCCCACAACCGAGCACGGACGGAGAACCGTGTCACCAAACCGTGGTTGCACAAACGGAAAGGAGTTTTTCCACCATGAAGCGTGAAGACGTGAAGAACAAGATCCCCGGCATCACCGAGGAGCAGCTGAACTGGCTGATGACCGAGAATGGCAATGATATCAACCGGGAAAAGACTGCCGCCGAGCAGTACAAGACCCAGCTGACCAACGCTCAGGCCCAGCTCAAGACGGCGCAGGACGGCCTTGCTGCCTTTGACGGCAAGAAGAAGCCCGAGGAGTACGAGGCCGAGCTGACCAAGCTCCGGGGCGAGATGCAGGCGCAGGCCGACAGCTTTGCCTTTGACAACGACCTGAACACCGCCATCCTTGGCAAAAAGGGCCGCAGCGTCAAGGCTGTGCGGGCTCTGCTGGACCTCGATGCCCTCAAGGGCTCCAAGGACCGTTCTGCCGACATCGGCAAGGCTCTGGACGAGGCCGTCAAGGCAAATCCCTGGGCTTTTGGCGAAGCGGAAGAGGGCGGCTCCGGCTCTGTCCACGTTTCCAGCGGCACCGAGCACGGCACCCCGCCCGCCGGGGACGTTGACCCCGTGACCGCTGCGTTCAAGGCGATGAACCCCGACATCAAGATCGATTAAAAGAAAGGAAATTTCCATGGCACATGAAGCACAGGTTCGTTATTCCAATCTGGTTGACCTCAAGCTGCGCAAGACGCTGGTAAAGAAAGTCGGCGTCATCTGCAACAACCGCTATGAGGGCAGCCCCAAGGCAGGTTCCGTCAAGGTCCCGGTCCGTGATACTGAGGTGACCGTCAACGACTACGACAAGGCCACCGGTGCAAAAAAGACCACCGGTGATACCACCTTCCTGACCGTCAGCATCGATCACGATAAGGCCGTGAATGAGATCATCGACGGTTTTGACGCTGAGAGCGTCCCCGGCGATCTGGTGGCCGACCGTCTGGACAGTGCCGGTTACTCTCTGGGCCTGCAGATGGACACCGACGGTTCCACCGAGCTGACCACCAATGGCACCGCTTTCGGCACTACCACCGCCCTGACCGAAAAGACCATCTATGCCAACATCGTGGATGCCCGCACCCAGCAGTCCTCCATCGGTGTTCCCACCGCAGGCCGCTGGCTGCTGGTCTCTCCCGACACCTACGGCCTGCTCCTGAAGAGCCCCGAGTTCATCAAGGCATCCGATCTGGGCGACGCTGTGGTTCAGACCGGTGCCGTGGGCAGGATCGCAGGCTACACCGTGTTCGAGGATTCCACTCTGGGTGAGAACGTGGAGTATGTGGCCGGTCACCCCAACTGGTTTGCCGTCATTGAGGAGTGGGCCGTGCCGGTCCATGTGCAGGACCTGTCCGGCTCCGGTGATTTCATCGGCGCATCCGCCGTGCAGGGCCGCAAGGTCTACACCTACAAGGTCACCAAGGGCAAGACCATCCTCGTGAAGAAGAAGGC
>CALDNF010000226.1 GCA_937917475.1 uncultured Faecalibacterium sp. | reverse complement strand
AAAACCGCCGAGCGGTTCGAGAAGCTGGGCATCGTCACGCTGGCAGACCTGCTCTGCCATTATCCCCGGCGGTATCTGGATTTTTCCAAGCCCTATTCCATCGCCGAAGCTCCCACCGACACCGAGTGCGTGGTCAAGGCCGAAGTCTTTGCCAAGCCCGGAGGGCGCATCCTGCCCGGCGGGCGGAGGATGGAGCGGATCACGGCGGGCGACGACGTATCCAGCCTTGAGATCACATGGTTCAACAACCCCTATGCCGCCCAGAAGCTTGAGCTGGGGCAGGAATACTATTTTCAGGGCATCGTCACCGGCGGGATGCTCCGCCGCCAGATGGTCAACCCGCAGGTCCGCACCGAGGCCCAGATCACGGCCCGGCCTTTTGAAGCGGTTTACCCCCAGACCGAAGGCCTTTCCAGCAATGCCATTGCCAAATGTGTGCGTCAGCTGCTCCCCCATGCCGAGCTCCTGCCCGACCCGCTGCCCGAGGAGATGCGGAAGAAATACCGCCTGCCCTCCAAGGCCGATGCCGTCCGGGCCATCCACTGCCCCGCCACCGAAGAGGAAGCCTTTGCGGCACGGCGGCGGCTCATTTACGAAGAGCTGCTGGTGCTTCAGCTGGGCATTGGCCGGATGAAGAACCACGGAGCCGCCGCCACCGGGGCTCCCATGCGCCTTGCCGACCCAAAACCCTTCTGGGACAGTCTTCCCTTCTCCCCCACCGGTGCCCAGAAACGGGCCGTGGGCGAAATTTTAGCTGACATGGCCGGAGAGACCTCCATGAACCGGCTGCTTCAGGGCGACGTGGGCAGCGGCAAAACGCTGGTGGCCGCTGCTGCCATCTGGGCCTGCATCCGCAGCGGCTATCAGGCCGCTCTGCTGGCTCCTACGGAAATTCTGGCCTCCCAGCACGCCGAGAACCTGAACCGTCTGCTGGCTCCCTTTGGGATGCGGGTAGCCCTGCTGACCGGCGGGATGAAGGCCGCCGCCCGGCGCACCACCCTTGCCGCCATCCGGAGCGACGAAGCCGACCTCATTGTGGGCACCCACGCCATCCTCAGCGAGGGAGTGGAGTTTGCCCGGCTGGGGCTGGCCGTGGTGGACGAGCAGCACCGGTTCGGGGTGCGGCAGCGGGGCCTGCTGGCCGAAAAGGCCGATAATCCCCACCTGCTGGTCATGAGTGCCACCCCCATTCCCCGGACGCTGGGCCTGCTGATTTACGGTGATCTGGATATTTCCATCCTCGATGAGCTGCCCCCGGGCCGCAAGCCGGTCAAGACTTGAAAGCGGTATGCGTGGATAAAGTCATCATGCACCCGCTTACCCCTGTAAAGCGTTGTGTCGATGCTGAACAGCTTTACCAGATCGGCAGGTTGTAGCACACTTTTGCCTTTATAGCGGGCCCCGGCGGGTATCTGAACGTCTTCCGGCAGGAAAGCCGAAAGCTTGCTTTTCCGGCAGTATTTGCAGAACGAGCGCAGATCACCGGCGATTAGCTGCAAGGTTTTCCGGCTCCGGCCGGCGGCAGCGGCCTTGTTGATGATCGCTTGCAAGTCCGCATCCGTCAGAGCGTTTGCCCGCTTCTTTCCGATCGCTGGCAGCACCCAGACCCGCCAACGGCTCTCGATCGGCTCCCAGTTGCCCTCGCTGGTAGTCTGCTTCAAGCCCTCGAGCCAGAGTTTATACACGTCTTCAACCCGGCCCACCTTGACCCCTATGCCGTCCTCGAGCCAAGCGTCAGCCTTTCGGTTGGCTTCCCTCTGGCCAGTGCGTCCGGGAGTGCTGCTGTAAAAATATTTGCGCACGCCGTCTTTCTGCACCGCAATCCGCCAGCGTTGGTATTTTTCTTCCCAGACGGCCGTATTGGTTCGCTTGCTCATGCTGCACAATCCGGGAAGTTGACCACGGTGATTTCGGCCACGGCCTTTTCGACCGTCCGCAGAATGTGCTCTATCTTTTCCACGGTGTCAGCAGACAGCACGACCTCGCCGCACTGTTCGCACTCCATGCAGGGAACGTTTTTGATAACGACAACGCAGTTCTTGAGCTGTACCGTGTGAATCGTCGTGCTGGGCTTCATTTCGCCTTTGCAGAAAAAGCAGGTCATAATTATTCCCCTTTCTTCTTTCGTTCAGTATACGTTGCGTTCCAGTGGTCAAGATCGGGCCAGTATGCGGTCAGAATCCACAATGAATCCTCATGGATCCCGCATACCACGTGCAGCCAACGGCCTGCCAGATTGACCCCTAGCACCAAACAGGACGGACACCGGTAATCATCCGGGCGGTACTCGATGATCTTCCCGCTCTGGATCGCCTGCCGGATGTCTGCCAGCAGGATACCACGCTCATATAGCCGGGCCTGCGAGTGGGCCGTCAGAAAGATTTGCCCCTCTCGGGCCAGTATGCGTAGGTTCTCTATCGTTAATTCCATTGGTTCACCTTCTTTCTACCCGGAAAATCGCACTGAATTTGGCGGCGCAATTTTGCGCTGCGACCGTCTGCTCAAAATTGAGCAGCCCCCTTGACAGCGGATTTTTCCGCTCACCTCATCGCCTACTGCTTTCTCGGCAACATCTCCCCAAAATTGGGGAGACCCTTTGGCGGCCTAATTTTCGGCCGCCACCATCTGCGCAATTTTGCGCACATCTTTTGGCAGCTGATTTTTCAGCCGCCAGTTGCCCCCACTGGTTGGGATGGGGCGGGGTTGCGCAAAACCTCGCAGACCCCCCAAGGGGGCGGCGTTTTGCCGTCTCGCTTGGGTCACCAATTCAGTGACCCACTTGCAAGGTGGGTTCTGTTTCGGAACGCACATCAATATCAATATTGTGCTATCCGCTCACACCGGCTACAAGGCCGTCTGTGGGCGTTTTATTTTTGTTCGGGTTCTTTATCGTCTGCGCCGCCGGGCACGTCCTGGGCGGGCTCTGCCGTGCGCTGGTATGCTGGTATCTGGGCCAGCTCTTGCACACGTTCCACGGCCACAGTCTGGCCGTTGTCGTTCATCTGTGCCAAAGCTTTGCTTATTTTTTCCAGACATTCAAGATTAAGCGGCTCGTTATAAATGATTTTCTTTATGGCATCAAGATATATTTCTTGCGGTTCATAGTACCGCAAAACGGAATCTCGCAAAGAATTTTCATCAACGTTGTAAATGCTGGCAACAACCGGAATATTCCTTTTCATCCAATCGCTTCTAGTATCATCCGCCCACACGAGACCAGAAGCAAGCTCTGTGGAAGTTTGCCAGAGATCAAGACACGCATTTGCATCCGCAAGCCGTTCGGTTTCATTTCCGAATTGCGATATTTTTTCACGCCTTAGCAGAATATCTAATGATGTATCGTCTGCTATTTTGCCGGTGTATAATTCGTACCACGGAATATTGAGCGCAGCGGCAATTTTCTGAACGGTTTCAAATTCCATTTTGCTGTCACGTTTCACAGCGTGATAAAGTGTTGTATATGGAATGTCAACTTGTCGGCTGAGTTCTTTTAGTGAAATTCCGTTTTCTTTTGCAATCTCACCTATTCTTGTAGCAACGCCCATTTTTAAATCCCCCTTTGGGTTTGAGTATATCATGACTGGAATAAATTCGCAACAAGGCATTGACAAAGTGCCCAAATTGGCATATAATCAAGACAAGCGATGCCAAATTGCGAATCACACATGAAAGGAGATTGCAAATGCGATTCAGCAAAGTCAAAGCAAAGACCGCCCTGTTGGTAGCAGGCAAGACCCAATGCGAACTCGCTGAAACTCTTGAACTTTCCCGCCGCTGGGTGGGTGCTGCATTTAACGGTGAAAAGAGCATCAGCGAAAAGACTGCACGCCGCATTGCCGCCGCTCTGGGCGTAGACGTGACCGAAATCATTGAACAGGAGGATTAACCATGAACCGGTATTTTCACAATCTCCGTGTCCGGTTTGCAGAATGTGAGCTACGGCAAAACGACGTTGCCGATCGGGCCGGAATTGCACGGAGCACCATGACGGCCCGGATGAAAGGTTATCAGCCTTTCACAAGTAAGGAGATCGTATCGATCGCCAAGGTGCTGGCTATTCCCATCGACAAGATCAGCGTGTATTTCTTCACGGATGAGCCCAAGGAATACAAGAAGAGGGGGGCGTGAGTGTGGCAAACAAAAGAATGTTTTCGGTGGACGTGGTAGAAACCGATGCTTTTCTTGACCTGCAGCCCAAAACGCAGGCACTCTATTTTCATCTGGGTATGCGTGCCGATGATGACGGCTTTGTTTCAAGCCCCCGCACTATCGTGCGCACGATCGGATGCAATGCCGGTGACTTGAAGCAGCTGGAAGCAGCTGGCTATGTGATTTCGTTCAGCTCCGGGGTGATTGTCGTGGCTGACTGGAAGGTAAACAACACACTCAAGAGTGACCGCTATCGCAAGACCATGTTTCAGAACGAGCTCGCACTGTTAAAAGAATCATCATCAAAACGCTATATTCTTTCTAATTCTGGAACCGTTACGGAACCATTTTGGAACCAAAGTGGAAACCGGATGGAACCCCAGTATAGTATAGAAAAGAATAGGGTAGTAGAGATTAGTAAAGTTGAGCAGCAGCCGACCGCACCGCCTGCCGCCGTTGCGCCCCACAAGGGCGCATTGGGCGGCAGTACGGTGCTAGGTAGTAGTTTAGACGGTGGTGACCGGGATGCTGCAACGGATGAAGCAAGAAGGAAGTTTTTTGAAAGCCTCAAGCGTCCGGAGTGGCCCGCCGCAGAAGCGGCCCCACCGGACGTTGAGAAGGAGGAGTGATAACAGATGGATTTGAACGCATGGCAGCAGCACAGCGCACGGCTGAAAGCTGAATACAATCACCCGGAGGGAAGCCCCTGCCCGGTTTGCAATGGCAGCGGCCACGTTATGGAAGTATGGTCAAATGACGAATATTTCCACGGCCTGTTGACCATCTGCCCGGAGTGCGGCTCCGTTCGAGTGCGAGAGGATGATGCACGCAGAGCGGGCAATGTGCCGCCCCCGGCGGGTGATTATCTTGATTTAACCGACTGGCAGCGGGTTCTCCACCGTAAGGCCGCAGAGTTCGCCCAGCGGCCCGCTGGATGCTTTTACATTGGCGGTCAGACCGCCACCGGCAAGAGCCATTTGTGCAACAAAATCTTTTACCACATCATGGCGAACGGCTCAAACGGCTTGCTCTATCAGCAGTGGAAGAGCTTTGCACGCCGCAGCTCGAGAGACTGGCAGCTGATCGAGACGGCAAAAGGCTGCAATGTGTTGTGGATTGACGGTTTCCTTGACGTGGTAAACAGCAGGGGAACGCCCAGCGCAACAGACCTTGACAAGGCTCTGGAAGTCATAGACGCACGGTGCAGCAGCGGCAAGATCACCATTATTTCGAGCTGCTGGACACCGGAACGGCTGGAAGATATTGCCCCGCCGATCGCAAGCCGGATTGAACAGGCCAGCGGCAACGGCCAGTATTTCCTTGCTGTACCAGATGGCCGGGAAAACCGATGGAAGAAACCTGCATAAGAGAAAGGAATAGAACAATGCACAGCGATACTATGAACGATGCTTGTAATCTGAGTGGTTATTTTGAGGGCATGCGTCTTCAAAACATCTGGGGCTTTGGCAACTGCTTACTGTTCGACTTTGAGCAGCCAGACGGTTTAACGGTTACTTTGTCCGTTAACTCGATTACAGAAAACAATACCAATGGTTTTGACTTCGGAATTATGGAACCTGTAAAGAATCCAAAGGGCAACGAAGTCAAGCTCGAAATCCGAAAGGGATTGAAGTACTGGAAACGTGTGCCCAAGAACGTTAAGACTTCAGTCGTAAGCCTTGCAGCACTTTACGCCTCCGGCTCGGTATGCGATTACACTGCGGAAGAGATTGAGAGCATGAATTTCAACAAGAAGGAAAGAAGGGGCCGAGATTTAGTTGTGAAGTGTCTGAACAACCCTAAAACGCCGCTGCTGGTTTTGCAGGCGATTTACGCAGCGTTGCTTCCCTACATGCACGGCTGAACCCCGAACGAACAGAGAGCGAACAGAGAAAAAGCCGCCTTTCCTGTTACCAGCAGGAAGGGCGGCAAGGGGTGGTATAGTTTCGCAGACATACCATCCCCATTATATCAAAAATGGAGGATTTTACAATGAGTATTTATCAATTTCAGTGTGTTGCCCCGGTGGCAGCGTTGTTTCTGATTGGTGCGGTGGCCTACTGGCGCACCTTTGGCTTCTGGGGTTAAGGGAGGTGTACAGCATGAGCGTGTGGGAGTGCATGACCGCCCGGGAGACGTTTCTAGCAGCCTACCGGGAAGCGATTCAGAATGGCAGCGGCCACGAGTGCGCCGTCCGGATCGGGCTTGATGCGGTGTGGGCTGCTGGCCGCAAGTATCAGGCAGAGAACCCGGGCCCCATGCCCCAGAATATCAATGAAAAGGAGAACTGAACCATGAAGCGCAATGATTTACGAAAGATGGGCTTGACCCCCGACCAGATCGACACCATTATGAACATGAACGGCACGGACATCACCCGAGAGAAGGCGAGGGCCGGGCATCAGACCAACAAGGAAGTGCAGCGTCTGCGGGAATCTTGCATCACGCTGCTGGAGCTGCTGGACGACCCGGAAGCCGTGCGCAGCATCCTGCTGCACGCTTCCCGCCTGTACTGTGAGCAGGAGCGCAGGAAGTCGCAGGAGGGCCGGGAGTGAAGGTGAAGATAACTTATACCCCCGGGCACGAACGTGCCGCACAGGCCACGCTGGACGCTCTGCGCACAATGTACCCGGCGGCAAGGATTAAGCAGCGTCAGAACGGCGATGTTAGTATAATCTATTTGACCGTGAAAGAATGAGGTGGTATAATAAGCCTGTAAGGCATAGAGTACCGCCGGGCTGACCGGTTCGCTAATAAGGCACAGGGAAAACGCTTCAAGCGGTTCTCTGTGCCTGTTTTTTATGCAATTTGCTCCGGCACCCGCCCCGATCGGCAGGCCGCCCACGTCGCAAAGTTGGCAGATTGCACGATCAAATCACTGTAACGGCCACAGGCAACAGGCCGGGAAAGGAAGTCACCATGACCGACAACAACACCCAGAACGCAACCCAGCAGCAGAACAACACTCAGCCGGAGGGAAACGGCACCGCCGGGAAAACGTTCACCCAAGAAGAAGTAAATTCCATTGTCCGGGAGCGTCTGGCCCGAGAGAGGGCTAAAGGCACGACCAACCCGGACACCACCCAGAGCGAGGGAGTAGATGCGGAGAAGGCCGCTCTTGCTGCCGAACGTCAGCAGCTGCTGAAGGACCGGCAGGCGTTCGAGTGTGAACGCTATTGTAAGGAAAACGGATTTGACCCCAATCTGGTTGAGCTGCTGGGCGTGGATGATCCGGAAGCGTTCAAAGCGAAAGCGGAGAAGCTTCAGAGCATTTTTGTTTCAAACGCCAACCAGCGCACCGGGAACTCCGTCCGCATTTCCACCGGAGCCTCACATGGTGGCCCCATGAACCCCGCCCATGATGGAACCGAGTATTTCATGCCCTCTGCAAAATGAGAGGATTTTATAAATGGCAATTGATCTCGTATCGAAATATCAAAACGCTGTGGATGAGCTTTTCAAGAACGAATCCAAGCGCAGCCTTGTAACCAATCAGGATTACAGCTTTGTGGGTGCAAACAGCATCCGTGTTTACAACGTCAGCACCGCAGAGATGCACGACTATAACCGTGAGGGCACTGGCAACGGCAGCCGCTACGGTGACATTGACACCCTTGCAGCTACTACCCAGCTTTTCAAGCTGAACAAGGATCGTTCCTTTAATTTCGTCATTGATGCACTGGACATTGAGGAGACCGGCGCAGTGCTGGAAGCAGCCAAGGCTCTGGCCCGCCAGCAGCGTGAGGTGGTCATTCCGGAGATCGACGCTTACACCTACAATATCATGTGCGAGAACGCCGGCACCAAGCCCGCAGCCGTTGAGCTGACCGATGCAAATATCTATGATGAGATTTGCAAGGCTAGTGCCGCACTGGATGACGCAGAAGTACCCGAAACGAACCGGGTTCTGATCGTCACCCCGACCGTGTACCGCATTATGAAGAAGTGCAAGGAGATCGTGCTGGAAACCAATGTCGGCCAGGATATGCGTCTTCAGGGCGTTGTCTCTAATCTGGACGGCGCATCCGTGCAGAAGGTTCCGGCTAACCGCCTGCCCGCAAAGTTCGGCTTTATGCTGTGTCACCCGATGGCAACCACTGCCCCGGTGAAGATGAGCAGCGCACAGATGCATCAGAATCCTCCGGGAGTTTCCGGCTGGTTGGTTGAGGGCCGCTACAACTACGGTGCATTTGTTCCCACGAATAAGAAACCGGCTATCTATTATCAGGCAACTGTCTGATATGGCATCATCTGGGGCGCATGGGGCAACCTGTGCGCCCCTTTTGTTGATGGGAGGAAAAACAATATGGACGCAGCGAAACCAGCCCGCACCGACCAGCAGGCCACCAATGCAGCCCTTGCCGCTCTGGCAGCCGCCGGGAATAGTTTTGCATTGGGCCAGCTGTGGGAGATCAACCAGAGTTTTTTACGCAGCCTGTTCTGGAAGTGGTACAGCAAGCCCCAGAACAAAGCCGCCGCAGACTCTGCCGGGCTGACCCTTGAAGATTTCGATCAAGAGGCGTTCTTTGCTGTGCAAGCTGCTGCTCAAGCCTACGATCCGGAAAAGGGCACGTTCACAACCCTGCTGGGCTACTATGCACAAAACCAGATCAACAAAGCCGTGTGCGGCGAACACTCCCGAGCGGTCACGCTTGAGGATGGGCGAGAGGTCAAAAGATCGGCAAACCCGCTGAACTTCTGCGACAGTCTGGATCAGACGCTCGACGCTGACGATGAGGGCAGCAGCACCAAGGGCGAGACCATTGAAGACCCGGCGGCATCCGCAGAGATGCAGGCCGTCGAGGATGAAATCTATACCGAGGAGCTTCACGCAGCCCTTGAGGAAGCCTTGAGCAAGCTGCCAGAGCGCACGGCGTATGTTCTGCGCCGCCGGTATTATGACCCCGCCGGGCCGTCCCGGCGGGCCGTTGGTGAGGAACTGGGCGTGAGTCATGAGCGTGTGCGGCAGCTGGAAGCGGGTGCGCTGCAAAAGCTGGCCCGCAATCCCGCCCTTGCCCGCTGGCATGATGAGATCATAGCGACCCGGGCATGGCACAGCACCGGCTTTGGGGCGTGGAACCACAGCGGCAGCGTGGAAGAACGTACCGTAGAGTATCTCGAGCGCATTGAAGCCGAACGCCTTGCATGGGCCGCAGATCGGGAAAAGCTGATCCGGGAACACTATGCAGAGTTTGAAGCGTCCGGCTATTTTGACCGTTACCCGGAGCAGCGGCCAGCCCTGCAAACCGGCTGAAACGGCATGAAAATCCACAAAGTGTGGTAAAAAGTGTGGTATAACAAAAGAAAAACGCCTAGATTTCAACGAATCTAGGCGTTTTTTACTGGTGGAGGCGATGGGAGTCGAACCCATGTCCGAAAAGAGTTCAGCGTAGGTGTCTCCGGGTGCAGGCGATCTACAACATTCCCTCCGCATCACGCCGATCGTCAGGCTAATGCATTGGTAGCTTCATGAGTTCCTGCCGGTCCGCAAAGCTTAGGTCCGTTCAGGTGCTGTGTCTAAAGGACGCCCCGGCCCCACACGACACAAGAGTGGGCGGAACGCGCAGCACTCAGGCTGCGAGCAACTGATAATTATTGTTGTCAGTTAATTTTTTGGAGGAGTTTAAAGCAGTTCCCCCGCTGCTACCCGCTGCCCAGGCCTCGCTCTCCCCGTCGAAACCTTTACGCCCCCATAAAACGCACACCTTGCGATGTGCGGTACAGCGTAAATTTCTGCCGGAAAGGCAGCCCGGAAGATCAATAGAACTTGCCGTTGGATTTTACGGCACGGTCAATGGAGCGTTTTGCATCCCGCTTTGCAGCGTCGGCACGCTTGTCATAGAGCTTTTTGCCCTTGCACAAGCCAAGTTCCATTTTGACACGGCCATGCTTGAAGTAAAGCGAAAGAGGAACGAGGGTGTAGCCCTGCAGTTTGCATTGCTGATGCAGCCGCCGGATCTCGTTTTTGTGGGCCAGCAGCCGCCGCACCCGCAGCGGGTCCTGATTGAAGATGTTGCCGTGGTCGTAGGGGGTGATGTGCATCCCCTTGACCAGAAGCTCGCCATCCTCAATGTCGACCCAGCTGTCTTTCAGGTTGACGCCGCCGGCACGCAGGCTCTTGACCTCGGTGCCTTTGAGCTCCACGCCGGTCTCCAACGCTTCCAGAACAAAATATTCGTGGCGTGCCTCCCGATTGGTGGCAATCGTTTTGGTTGCCGGACGTTCCTTCGTCGGTGCCATGGGACACGCCTCCTTTCTGTCTGGCTTCGTTTTGTTAGTATATCATATTTTTGCGGTTTTTCAAGGGAGATTTTTGAAGAAACTGTAACACTTTTTCAAAAATCCTGCCCTTACAGCTCTCCACGGCCCGAAAGCGCACGGTAAAGGGTGCTTTCGTCCGCATACTCCAGACTGGAACCGGTGGGCAGACCGTAGGCCAGACGGGTGGCCTTGATGCCCAGAGGTTTGATGAGCTTTGCCAGATACATGGCAGTAGCATCGCCCTCTACGGTGGGGTTCATGGCCATGATGACTTCCTTCACCGTGTCGCCGTTCAGCCGGGCCAGAAGCTCCTTGACGGTGAGCTGTTCGGCGGTGATGCCGTCCAACGGGTTGAGCAGGCCGTAGAGGACGTGGTACATTCCGTTGTATTCTCTCGTCCGCTCAATGGCCTGCACATCCCGGGGATGTTCCACCACGCAGATGATGGAAGGATCCCGTTTGGTGTTGGCGCAGATAGGGCAGACGTCAGCATCTGTGTAATTCTGGCAGATGCGGCAGCGGTGGAGCTTGATGTGGGCGTTCTGGATGGCTCCGGCCAGAGATTCGGCGTCTTCGTCCGACATACTCATGACCTGATAGGCCATCCGGGTGGCACTTTTGCGGCCAATGCCCGAAAACTTGCTGAGCTCTTCGATCAGTTTTTCGAGCGGGGCGGCAGTGTAATCCATTGTGAACCCTCCGTCCGGATCAGAGGCCGGGGATGTTCATACCGCCGGTCAGCTTGCCCATCTCAGCCTCAGCGGTCTCGTCCACCTGCTTGACGGTGGCATTGACGGCTGCAGCGACCAGATCTTCCAGCATCTCGATGTCGTCGGGGTCCACAGCCTCGGGCTTGATGGTGATGGCCAGCACTTCGTGCTTGCCGTTCATCTTGACGGTGACCATTTCACCGGAAGCACTGCCGGTGTACTCGGCAGCTTCCAGCTCGGCCTGCTTGGCCTTCATGTCTTCCTGCATCTTCTGGGCCTGACGCATCAGGGCGTTCATATCGGGGCGGCCAAAGCCTGCGGGCATTCTTGCTTTCATAGTTGGTTCTCCTTTGTTTTCGTATGATAGGCACCCGAAAAGGGAGCTTTTCTGTTATTTCTTTCGCCGTTCCGCATCCTCAATGGACACTTCAAGGCCCAGCTTTTCCAGAGCATGAAGGGACTGTTCGGCGTTGCTGACGGTTTTGTTGGCGGTCTTGGGCTCATAGGGGCCGATGGGCACCTTGATGCCGGTGACCTGTGCGATCAGCTTCTTGATGAGCTGCTGGCTGGCTTTGTTGGCCCGGATAAAATCCCGGAACGTCTTGCCGCCGTCGATCAGCACCCGGGTACCGTCGAAGTATGCCTTCGACTTCCGCAGATAGGGATAGAGCAGCGGGTCCTTGCCCTCGATCTGACGGACCACTTCGGGCCACTGGGGGAAGGGATTGATCCCGGCAGGAGCCACAGTGCGGGGCTTATTGAGGGTGGGGTCTGCCTTGTACTCAGGCTGCGGTTCTGCGGGCGGTTCCGGCTGAGGAGCAGGCTCCGGTGTGGATTCCGGCATCGGGGAAGCAGAAGACACCGACGGTGCAGGTTCGTCCCACGGCAGGGCTTCGGATGCGGCCACCGGGGGTTCTTCCGGCAGGGGCGGCAGGTCGTCGGCTGCTGGTGATGCCGTCTCGGCAGGCTGCGGCTCCGGGATAGAAGAGGTTTCGGTTTTGGTGCGGACCGGTTCGGATTCCGGCACGGAGACCGGGGCGGTTTCTGCCTGCGGGGCAGGGGACTCTGCCGGAACCTGCGGCGCAGAGGCAACAGGGGCTGATGTGCTGACAAAGGGCTGCACGGTGGGAGCAGATGCAAAGGGCCGGACAGCAGGCGCAACGGGAGCGGCAGCTGCCGGAGCCCGGGCAGACAGCACCGGGGCAGCCTGCGGCGGTTCCGACAGGCTGAACAGGGCAAGTTCCAGCTCAATGCGCTGGTCGCTGCCCCGGGTCATGTGCTCCAAGGCATTGCCCAGCGTCCGAATGGCCCGGATGGCTTCCCGCTGGCCCATCTGGGGGCCTTTTTCAAGGTATTGGGCCTCTTCTTCCGGGGAAACGCCGGACAGCAGAGACTGCCCGCCCGGCAGAGCGGCCAGCATCAGGGCCCGGTAGTGGGCGATGAGCTCTTCGGTGAGCCGCTTCACATCCACCGATTGTTGCCGCAGCTGAGCCAGCTGCGACAGAGCTGATGCACCATCCTGAGCTTCCAGTGCGTCCGAAATACGGAACAGGTAGCTGCGGTCGGTCACACCGGCCATCCGCCGCACCACGTCGGCGTCGATCTTTGCCGTGACACCGGCACAGGTGTCCAGAATGGACAAGGCATCACGCATGGCACCATCCGCCAGCCGGGCAATGAGTTCGGCACCGTCAGAGGTCAGTTCCAGCTTTTCCTGTCCGGCAATGTATTCCACCCGATGGGCGATATCCTCAGGGCCGATGCGGGTAAAATCGTACCGCTGGCAGCGAGAGAGGATGGTGGCGGGCACCTTCTGGATCTCCGTCGTCGCCAGAATAAAGATGACGTGGGCGGGGGGCTCTTCCAGCGTTTTCAGCAGGGCGTTGAAGGCTGCCGTGGAGAGCATATGCACCTCATCGATGATATATACTTTATAATGGCAGGCACTGGGAGTGTATGCGGTCTCGTCCCGCAGGTCCCGGATATCGTCAACGCCGTTGTTGGAAGCAGCGTCCATCTCCACCACGTCAAGGATGCTGCCGTTGTCGATG
>CALDNF010000225.1 GCA_937917475.1 uncultured Faecalibacterium sp. | reverse complement strand
GGATGTCGCAGCTCATAGCCAGCTCATTGCCGCCGCCCAGTGCAAAACCGTTGACCGCTGCGATGACAGGGATCGGGAAGTGCTCGATCATGAGGAACACATCATTGCCCAGCTTACCGAAAGCCTCGCCCTCAGCCTTGGTCATAGTGCTCATGGAGCCGATATCTGCGCCGGCAACAAAGCTCTTGTCGCCTTCGCCGGTCAGAACGATACAGCGGATGGTATTCTGATCCACTGCCTCAAAAGCAGCCTTCAGATCAGCCAGAACCTCGGGGTTCAGGGCGTTCAGTGCCTTAGGACGGTCGATGGTGATGATCTCAACTGCGCCCTGCACCTCGGTTTTTACAAATGCCATTGTGAAAACCTCCATTCAAAAACTTTACAACTTCATATCGGAGAACAGCCCCCGGACCGAGTTCTCCGGCCCCGGCCCGGGCTGTTCAAAAATCGGGAGTACGTTCGAGGGAACTCAGTCCATCTCGACCACAGTAGCGCAGCCCATGCCGCCGCCGATGCACAGGGTAGCCAGACCCTTCTTTGCACCACGGTGCTTCATCGCATACAGCAGGGTGACCAGAATACGAGCACCGGATGCGCCGACCGGGTGGCCCAGAGCAATTGCGCCGCCGTTGACGTTCAGCTTGGTCTTGTCAAAGTGCAGAGCCTCGCCGACAGCCACAGACTGAGCCGCAAATGCCTCGTTCGCCTCGATCAGATCCATATCGTCCACGGTCAGGCCAGTCTTTGCCATGACCTTCTTGGTAGCAGCGATGGGGCCCAGACCCATGACTTCAGGCTCAACGCCAGCCAGTGCGCCGCCGACCCAGGTTGCCAGCGGGGTGACGCCCAGCTCCTTAGCCTTCTCTTCGCTCATGATGACCAGAGCAGCTGCACCGTCGTTGATGCCGGAAGAGTTACCAGCGGTCACGATGCCGTCCTTGGTGAAAGCGGGCTTCAGCTTTGCCAGAACTTCGGGGCTGCTGAGACGGGGGCCTTCATCGGTATCGAACACGGTGTCGCCCTTCTTGCCCTTGATGACAACAGGAACGATCTCATCCTTGAATGCGCCGTCCTTGATTGCCTTGTCAGCCTTGACCTGGCTCTCATATGCGAACTCATCCAGCATCTCACGGGTGATGGGGCTGTAGCCGTACTTCTTCTGGTAGGTCTCGTTGGTGCAGACATTCTCAGCGGTCATGCCCATGTGCTTGTTGAAGCCGGTAGCATCCCACAGAGCATCGTTGACCATGGTATCGACCAGCTCGCTCTTGCCCATGGGAGCACCCATACGGTAGCCGTAACGGCCCTTCATCATAGCAAAGGGAGCCATATCCATGTTCTCAGTGCCGCCAGCAACAACGATGTCAGCATCGCCTGCCTCGATCATCTGAGCAGCCATGTTTACGCAGTTCAGACCGGAGCCGCAGACCACGTTGACGGTGACAGCGGGGGTCTCGATGGGCAGGCCAGCCTTCAGGGAAGCCTGACGAGCAACGTTCTGGCCCAGACCTGCCTGGATAACGCAGCCCATGTAAACATGATCGACCTGCTCGGGAGTGATGCCTGCACGGTTGATGGCCTCCTTGATCACGATGGAGCCCAGCTCAGCTGCGGGGACGTTTGCCAGAGTGCCACCAAATTTACCAATAGCGGTACGGCAAGCAGATGCGATAACAACTTTCTTCATGTTAAAAGCCTCCTGATATGTGTGTATATTTTGGGTGTACCTTTAAACAATTTTATCAAAATACCTTTGCAGGCATTTTTCTGAAGTGAGGTTCAGAGCTCTCCCCGCTCCCGCAGCAAGCTCATCTTCTCGTTGACTGCCGCCTCCACATTGGGGGTGACAAACTTGGAGATGTTGCTGCCGTAGCGGGCCGCTTCCTTTACAATGGTAGAGGAAAGGTAGCTCCATTTGATGCTGGTGGCGAGGAACATGGTCTCGATCCCGGGCATCAATGCGTGATTGGTCTGCGCAAGCTGGATCTCATTTTCGAAATCCGTCACGGCCCGCAGCCCCCGCACCATGACCGAGGCGTGCCGCTTCTTTGCGAACTCTACGGTCAGGCCGTCAAAGCTTTCCACCGTGACATTCGGGATGTCCTTGCAGCATTCCTGCAGCAGGGCCACCCGCTCTTCCACGGTAAACAGCGGATGCTTTGCGCTGTTGATGAGCACCGCCACGATCAGCTTGTCGTTGATCTTGGCTGCCCGCTTGATGATATCGAGATGACCTCGGGTGACCGGGTCAAAGGACCCGGGATAAATCGCTGTTGCCATCTGTGAGAATCCTCCTTGCGATGCGCTCTGTGAAAAGCGCACTTGATTCTGTCATGATAGCACTTTCCAGTTTTCTATGCAAGCTGCCGGATCTCTGCGCTGCGTTAATTCGTTAATTTTTAAACAAATCATTCCGCACTGCCTTGCGGCAACCTGCTACGCTATAAGTAAACCACATCGTCAAAATTTTATCAAGTGTTTTTTCGAAAAAATTTATTTTTGTTGTACCAAACTATCCGCACAAAAAGCCAAGAAATTTAGTCATAATGTCATGGGCTGTAAAATTTTGCGGACAGGTATTGATTCCTGAGTTTGTTAATGTTATAACTAAGTTGGAATTTACAATTCCTTTATGTTATTATGCGAGAGGATGGTTTATAATGGATTTTACGGAACTGTATGCGCAGAAGAAGATCACTGCAGAACAGGCCGCCGCACTGGTCAAAAGCGGTGACTGGGTAGACTACGGCTGGGCGGTCAACACCCCTGTGGCGGTAGACGCGGCTCTGGCAAAACGCCTGCCCGAACTCGAGAATGTGAATTTCCGGGGCGGCATCCTGATGTGGGTGCCTGAGATCTTCCAGATCGACGATCCCGCTGCTCACATGACCTGGAACAGCTGGCACATGGGCGGCATTGAGCGGAAGGCCATCGCTCAGGGCTTCTCCTTCTACTCCCCCATCCGCTACTCGGAACTGCCCCGCTATTACCGTGAGAGCAGCGACCCGGTGGATGTTGCTGTTTTTCAGGTCACTCCCATGGACGAGCACGGCTACTTCAACTTCGGCCCCAGTGCCAGCCATCTGGGTGCTGTCTGCGAAAAGGCCAAGAAGATCATCGTCGAAGTCAACACCAATATGCCCCGCTGTCTGGGCGGCTCTGAAAACTGCATCCACATTTCCAAGGTCACCGGCATCGTGGAGGGCAGCAATCCTCCCATCGGCCAGATGGCTGCACCCGGTGCTGCCACCGAGGTCGATCTGAAAGTTGCAAACCTGATCGTGCCCCAGATCCCCAACGGAGCCTGCCTCCAGCTGGGCATCGGCGGTATGCCCAACGCCATCGGCAACCTGATTGCCCAGAGCGACCTGACCGATCTGGGCGTCCACACCGAAATGTATGTGGATGCCTTTGTGGATATCGCCAAGGCCGGCAAGATCACCGGTGCCAGCAAGCAGCTGGACAAGGGCCGTCAGGTCTATGCCTTTGGTGCAGGTACCAAGAAGATGTATGACTACCTCAACAACAACCCTGAGTGTATGTCTGCACCTGTGGACTACACCAACGACATCCGCACCATTTCTGCTCTGGACAACTTCATCTCCATCAACAATGCGGTGGACATCGATCTGTTCGGTCAGGTCAATGCGGAGAGTGCCGGCATCAAGCACATTTCCGGTGCAGGCGGTCAGCTGGACTTTGTTCTGGGCGCATACCTT
>CALDNF010000224.1 GCA_937917475.1 uncultured Faecalibacterium sp. | reverse complement strand
GCCGCGCCATCGGCGAGGCCATGGCGGTCATGATGGTGGCCGGCAACAGCCCCAACATGCCGGACAGTCTGTTCCAGAGCGTCACCTTCCTGACCACCGCCATCGCCAAGGAGATGAGCTACGCCAGCGGCCTGCAGAAGCAGGCGCTGTTCAGCATCGCGCTGGTGCTGTTCCTGTTCATCATGGCCATCAATGTGCTGCTCAACGCCGTGCTGAAGGGAGGGAGCCGGAATGAAAAGTGACTTTTCCTCTTCCCGCCGGGCGTATAACGTCCTCCTGACGGCAGCGGTCTGGGCCGCCGCCATTCTGGTCATCCTCCTGACCGTCGGCATCATCGGCCTTGTGCTGGTGCGGGGTATCCCGAACATCAGCTGGAAGTTCCTCACCACCACTGCCAGTGTGCTGAAGGGCACCGACGGCATCCTGCCGGCCATCCTCAATACCCTGTATGTCATCCTGCTGACCCTGCTCATCGTCCTTCCGCTGGGCGTGGGCGCAGCAGTTTACCTGACGGAGTACGCCACCAACCGGAAACTCATTGAGGTCATCGAGTTCACCAATGAGACGCTGGCAGGCATCCCCAGCATCATCTACGGTCTGGTGGGCATGCTGGTCTTTGCCCAGACCATGGGCTTCAAGACCTGCCTGCTCTCCGGCTCCCTGACGCTGGTGGTCATGAACCTGCCCACCATCATCCGTACTACCCAGGAATCGCTGAAGACGGTGCCCCAGGGCTACCGGGAAGGTGCACTGGGTCTGGGTGCGGGCAAGTGGCACATCATCCGCACCATCGTGCTGCCCTGCAGCATCGACGGCATCGTCACCGGCTGTATTCTGGCCGTGGGACGCATCGTGGGCGAAAGTGCCGCCCTCCTCTTCACTGCCGGCGCAGCAGAGGTCATTGCGGGCAGCCTCGCCAAAGCCTACACCTCCAATGGTGCCACCCTCTCGGTGCTGCTTTACCTGCGGGCCTTCGAGGACGGCGATTTTGATTCTGCATGGGCCATTGGTGCCGTGCTTCTGGTGCTGGTGCTGGCCATCAATCTGGCCGCACGGCTGGCAAAAACAAAACTGAAGCAGAAACAGTGAGGAAACGCATTTATGACACAACCTGTGATTTCGGCTAAGGACCTCAACCTCTGGTATGGGGATTTCAAAGCCCTGAAGAATATTTCGCTGGACGTGGGCGAGCGGGAGATCACGGCCCTGATCGGCCCTTCCGGCTGCGGCAAGTCCACCTTTTTAAAGACCCTCAACCGGATGAATGACCTTGTGCCCGGTGTCCGGATCGAGGGCGATGTCCGGCTGAAAGGGCAGGACATTTTTGCCCGGGAAATGGAGCTGACCGACCTGCGCCGCCGTGTGGGCATGGTATTCCAGAAAGCCAACCCCTTCCCCATGAGCATTTACGACAACATCACCTACGGCCCCAAGCTCCACGGCGTAAAGAACAAAGCCGAGCTGGACGAGCTGGTGGAAAGCTCCCTGCGGGGTGCCGCCCTCTGGGATGAGGTGAAGGACCGGCTGAAAAAGAGTGCGCTGGGGCTTTCCGGCGGTCAGCAGCAGCGTCTCTGCATCGCCCGAGCTCTGGCCGTCAAACCCGAGGTTCTGCTGATGGATGAACCCACCAGTGCACTGGACCCCGGCTCTACCATGAAGGTCGAGGAGCTGATGAGCGAGCTGAAAAAGAACTACACTGTGGTCATCGTCACCCACAATATGCAGCAGGCCGCCCGTATCAGCGACCGCACCGCCTTCTTCCTGCTGGGCGAGCTGGTGGAGGTGGGCCCCACGGCCCAGATCTTCAGCACGCCGCAGGATAAGCGGACCGAGGATTATATCTCGGGCCGGTTCGGTTAAGGAGGGGGACTTATGAGCACACGCACACAATACGAGGCCGATCTTGCGGCCCTGAAATCCACCCTGACCGGTATGGGGCAGGCCGCTGCCGATGCGCTGGAAAATGCACTGGAAGCCCTCTGCACTGCCGACGAGGCCGCCGCTTCCGCCGTGGTCAAGGGGGACGGCGAGATCAACCGGATGGAGCGGGACATCGAGCACCGCTGCATGACCCTGCTGCTCCGGCAGCAGCCGGTGGCGGGGGACCTGCGCCGGATCTCGGCCTCCCTGAAGGTGGTCACCGATCTGGAACGGATCGGCGATCATGCCGCCGACATCGCCGAGATCATCCCCCATCTGGCCGCTGTCCGGCGGGAAGGGGATCCCGCCGTCAGTCAGGCCATTGAGATGGGCCGCAAAGCCTATCAGATGATCCTGAGTGCCATGTCCGCCCTCATTGCTGAGGACGAGACTGCCGCCCGAAAGGTCATTGACACCGACGACGAGGTGGATTACGACTTCAATGCCATCAAACAGACCCTGGCCAAGGAGATCGCCGCCGACCCCGGCCGGGTGGATGCTGCCTTGGATGCTCTGATGGTCATCAAGTATCTGGAGCGGATCGGTGACCATGCAGTAAACATCGCCGAATGGGTGGAGTTCATCCGCACCGGCCGCTACCGCAGCGAAGCCATGTTCTGAAATTTCTGGCAAAATTTTTTGTTCTGTGCAATCTTTGACATCTTCCATTCGTATATAGTACAGAAAGGCCCGAACACAGCGGAGTTTCCGCAGACCAAAGGGGCCGCATCAGACGGCACGGGCGTCCGGCTTCCCCCAGTCCCCGCCCGGGGCCGTTTTAATGGAGGATTTTGCGCTATGGCACAGATCAGAAATTTCCCGCTGGAAGCAAAAGGCGAGACCGTCAGCCGGGACGCTCTGGTTCAGGCGGCATTGAACGAGATCACGCAGAACTACCGGGAGGCCAGCCTCTCCAATGTGGCCCGGGCCTACGGCGTATCGCTGGCCTATGTCAGCGAGTGCGTCCGGGCACAGACCGGCCGTACTTACAAAGAACTGCTTCAGAAGCACCGGATGGAGACCGCCGCCCGGCTGCTCCGCCGCAGCGACCTGAACATCCAGCAGATCATCACACAGGTAGGATACGAGAACACCAGCTATTTCTACCGCCTTTTCCACGAACGCTACGGCCAGAGCCCCCGGGAGTACCGCCGGGCCCGCAGCCGGATGAGCGCATGAATCAGACCCTGAATCTTGGGACACACCGCCCGAAGCTGCGATGTGTCCCTCTTTTTGTGGAAATTTCTTCCGGTTTGTGCTACAATAGCACAAACAGATCAGGTGCGGAATTGTGCCGCACGGAAAGAGAAGGTGGATGAAGATGTTTCGTGGAGCGACCCGCTCCGATCTGGAGCAGATCATGCAGATCTATGCCCGGGCCCGGCAGGCCATGAAGGACAGCGGCAACCCGACGCAGTGGGGCGACAGCTTCCCGCCGCAGGAGCTCATTGAAGACGACATCGACTCCAACCGGCTGTTCGTCTATCTGATCAACGGCCAGATGGAAGCCGTGTTTGCGTTCATTCTGGGGCCCGACCCTACCTATGCCAAAATCGAGGACGGCCATTGGCTCAACGACACCCTGCCTTACGGCACAGTGCACCGGCTGGCTTCGGCAGGCAAACGGCACGGCGTAGCGGCAGATGTCATTACATGGTGCCTTGAGCACTGCGAGAGCCTGCGGGCCGACACCCATGCCGACAACAAGATCATGCAGAAGGTGCTGGATGGCTGCGGCTTTACCCGCTGCGGCATCATCCATGTGGCTGACGGGACCCCCCGCATCGCCTACCAGAAGATGTCCCTGACCCTGCCAATGGAACGATAACAAATCAAAAACAGACGGAATCCGGGAGCTTTATTAGACGCTTCCATTTCGTCTGTTTTTCTCTGTTCTGTGCTGTACGCAATACACGGACAGTGAAAAATCTTCTTCTTTGGACACTTTTAGATGAAATCCGCCAAAAAGTGGCTGAAATCTTTGACTTTTCCGATCAAAGCCGCTATAATAACTTTTGTTCCCCTGTAAGGGATAGGAAAAACTGTGCGTTATGTGAGTACAGTTCAGTTTGAGGAGTGGTTTGAATATGAAAACGTTGAAAGCGGCTGCGGCACGATACAATGGCATCAGCCTGATCGTCCGCATCCTGATCGGCCTTGTGGTGGGTGCTGTGCTGGCAATTGCAGTACCCGGTGCGGGCTGGATCGGGGAACTGGGCACCCTGTTCGTGGGTGCACTGAAAGGCATCGCCCCGGTGCTGGTCTTTGTCATCGTGGCAAGCGCACTGGCACAGGGCTCGTCCAAACTGGACCGGCGG